>JAESTW010000178.1 GCA_016763395.1 Kofleriaceae bacterium | reverse complement strand
TTTAAAACTGAATAGACTTATCATTAGGAGGGGTTCCCGAGCGGCCAAAGGGAGCAGACTGTAAATCTGCCGTCATTAGACTACGGAGGTTCAAATCCCCCCCCCTCCACCAACATATTGTTGTTCGAAGAGATTGATCTTTTAGACTAAGAGTATCTATCTTCACGCAATTCTATCTGTTTCTTGTTTTCTTTATTGTTGTACCGGTATGCGGGAGTAGCTCAGTTGGTAGAGCTTCAGCCTTCCAAGCTGAATGTCGCGAGTTCGAGTCTCGTCTCCCGCTCTAGTTCTTTTTCCTGCCCTCCAGGCAGGACCAGTAGTCTCCTACCTCTCGGCAGGACCAGTTTAGTCCCTGTTTTCTTGTAAGGCGGGGCGGCGTTAAAATCGAATAGTTAAGCAGTCATTGCCCACGTGGCTCAGTGGTAGAGCACATCCTTGGTAAGGATGGGGTCGCCAGTTCAATTCTGGCCGTGGGCTCCAAGCAACCAAACACACTTGTACACGTCAAGTACAACACTAGTTTAAGACAAGCAGAATCAAAGGAAGAGCGTCATGGCAAAAGAAAAATTCATCCGTAACAAGCCCCACGTCAACATCGGAACCATTGGCCATGTTGATCACGGTAAAACCACTCTTACCGCTGCTATTACCAAGTGCCAGGCTGCCAAAGGCCTCGCAGAAGTGATGGCTTTTGATGCCATCGACAAAGCTCCGGAAGAGAAAGCTCGCGGCATTACAATTTCGACAGCACACGTCGAGTACGAGTCCGAGAAGCGTCACTACGCTCACGTTGACTGTCCGGGTCACGCTGATTACATCAAGAACATGATCACCGGTGCTGCTCAAATGGACGGCGGCATCCTTGTCGTATCTGCTCCAGACGGCGCAATGCCTCAAACTCGTGAGCACGTTCTTCTGGCTCGCCAGGTAAACGTTCCTGCACTTGTTATCTACATGAACAAAGTCGACCTCATCGAGAAGGAAGACGAAGAGCTTCTTGAGCTTGTCGACATGGAACTTCGCGAGCTTCTTGAGAAGTACGAATACCCAGGAGACGACACCCCAATCATTCAAGGTTCCGCTCTCGCCGCACTTGCTGGCGAAGAGACAGAGCAGGGCACCAAGTCCATCGAACGTTTGATGGAAGCTTGTGACACCTTCATTCCCGAGCCTAAGCGTGAGACTGACAAGCCTTTCCTTATGCCTGTCGAAGATGTTTTCACCATCACAGGTCGCGGTACTGTTGTAACCGGCAAAATCGAGCGTGGCATTGTTCGCACTGGCGACGAGATTGAGATTGTCGGCATTGAAGACACTCGCAAATCGACCGTTACTGGTATCGAGATGTTCCGCAAGCTTCTTGACGAAGGTCAAGCTGGCGACAATGCTGGTTGCTTGCTCCGCGGTATCAAGCGCGAAGACATTCAGCGCGGCATGGTTCTGGCCCATCCGGGCACGATTCATCCCCACACCAAATTCAAAGCTGAGGTTTACATCCTTAAGAAGGAAGAGGGCGGACGCCACACACCTTTCTTCAACGGATACCGCCCCCAGTTTTACTTCCGTACAACTGACGTAACCGGTGTTGCTAGCCTTCCCGAAGGCACCGAAATGGTAATGCCTGGCGACAACGTGAACATGGATGTCGAGCTCATCGCTCCCATCGCTTGTGAAGCCGGTCTAAGGTTCGCAATCCGCGAAGGTGGCCGAACTGTCGGCGCTGGCGTAGTAACCTCGATTACAGAATAACTAGTAAGAATAATTATGAACGCTCCAAAGATACGTATTCGTCTCAAGGCCTATGACCACAAGCTGCTCGACCAGTCGACCGGCGAGATTGTCGAAACCTGCAAGCGCACCGGCGCAAAGGTCGTGGGACCAATCCCACTTCCTACCAAAATCAACAAGTACTGCGTACTTCGTTCTCCACACGGTGACAAAAAGTCCCGCGAGCAGTTCGAAATCCGTACTCACAAACGTTTGCTCGACATTGTAGAGCCAACTCAACAAACACTCGATGCACTCATGAAGCTCGACCTGTCGGCTGGTGTCGACGTCGAAATTCGTACGTGATAAGGACCAAAACTGATGGCTAATGTCGAAGTAAAAGATGTTTCTGGTAAAGCAGTCGGCTCCATGGAGCTTGACGATGCCGTATTCGCTCAAGAGATGAATGAGCACCTCCTTTGGGAAGTTGTTAAGTGGCAGCGCGCAAAGCGCCGCAGCGGCAACGCTTCCACAAAGAGCCGTGGAGAGATTCGCGCAACCAACGCCAAGCCTTGGAAGCAAAAAGGTACTGGCCGAGCTCGTGCCGGTGACGCAAAGTCTCCAACATGGCGCGGTGGTGGTGTGGCATTTGGCCCCAAGCCCCGCGACTACTCCTACACGATGCCCCGCAAGGCGCGTCGTAAGGCACTGCGATCTGCACTAAGCCTGCGATTCAGCGAGAATAAGCTCGTTGTCGTAGATGATTTTAAGTCCGACGGCAAAACCAAGAACGTAGCAGGAACCCTTGCTGCTCTTGGACTTGCCCAACCCGATAACAAGGCACTTATCGTTGAGGTAGTCGGCAACGAGCTCCTAATTCGAGGAGCACGTAATCTGGGACGATCCAAATGGCTCGCACCAGAAGGCCTCAACGTCTATGACGTTCTCAATCATCCCACATTGGTGATGACCAAGGACAGCGTAGAAAAAGTACAAGAAGCCTTGCGCTAAGGGAAAGAGTAATGAGACCCGCACAGACTATTATTAAACGTCCGCTGCTCACGGAGAAAAGCACTATGCTCCGTGAGACTGGTGGCACTGAAGCCGACGCCTTTGGCGACGACTCGGATCTAGCTCGACAGCTGGTATTCGAAGTAGCTTCGGACGCCAACAAAATTGAAATCCGTAACGCTGTCCAAGAACTTTGGAAAGTACAAGTTACTTCCGTACGCACCATGATCGTGCGCGGAAAGACGAAGCGCGTTGGCAAGAGCCAAGGCTTTCGTTCCGGTTTCAAAAAAGCAATCGTCACGCTAAAAGCGGGCGACAACATAGAATTCTTCGAGGGAGTCTAGACTCATGGCAATACAAAGATACAAGCCAACGTCTCCTGGCCGCCGTGGCATGACCAGCCAGGACTTCTCGACGATCACCAAAGGCACACCGGAGAAGAAGCTTCTCGAGAAGAAGACTTCAACTGGTGGACGTAACAACAACGGGCGGATCACATCTCGCTTCCGTGGTGGTGGACACAAGCAGCGTTATCGTAAGATCGATTTCCGCCGCAACAAGACTGGTGTCCCAGCCAAAGTCGTCGCAATCGAGTACGATCCAAACCGTACTGCTCGTATTGCACTTCTGCACTATGCAGATGGCGAAAAGACCTACATCCTGGCTCCAGCCAATCTTACAGTTGGAACCGAGATCATCTCGGCAAACTCTGCCGACATCAAGCCCGGCAACTCGTTGCCACTTCGTTATATCCCAACTGGTACTCAGATCCACGCCGTGGAACTGCAGCCTGGTGGTGGCGCGAAGATCGGTCGTTCGGCCGGTATCAGCATTACTCTTATGGCTAAAGAAGGTAAGTGGGCAACGCTCCGAATGCCTTCTGGCGAAATGCGTAAAGTCAACGTTGAAAGCCGCGCTACAGTTGGTGTTGTCGGAAACTCCGACCACAAGAACATTGTTTGGGGTAAGGCTGGCCGTACACGTTGGAAGGGCAAGCGTCCTCACAACCGTGGTGTCACCATGAACCCAGTCGATCACCCAATGGGTGGTGGTGAGGGACGTTCGGCCGGTGGTCGTCATCCTTGCACACCTTGGGGAAAGCCTACCAAGGGCTATCGAACTCGCCGCAACAAGCGCACAGACAAATACATCATTCGCCGTCGCGGCAAGAAATAAGGATTAGAGAATGCCTCGTTCACTAAAAAAGGGCTATTTCATCGATAGCCACCTCGAGAAAAAGGTCGTAACGACCTCAGCCTTGGCACAAAAAGATCGCAGAGTTATCAAAACCTGGTCTCGCCGTTCCACGGTTACTCCAGAAATGATCAACCTTACTTTTGCCATACATAACGGCAAGAAATTCATCCCTGTCTTCATTACGGAGAACATGGTTGGACACAAATTAGGCGAATTTTCCCCGACGCGCACTTACCGTGCTCCCGGTGGTGATAAGAAAAAGCGGAAATAGTAGTAGCGAGCCGTTTTATCTGATAGATAGCGGCTCCTTCGACTCCCCGGAATACGGAAATACTCATGGAAGCCAAAGACATCATTGAAGCCAAAGCGATCATTCGCCGAATAAGCATGTCACCACGTAAAATGCGTGTTGTAGCCAATCAGGTGCGTGGCCAGCGAGTTGGGGACGCCCTCACTTCGCTCAGCTTTATGCCTAAAAAGGCAGCTGGCATTATTGCCAAAGCCCTTACATCCGCTGCTGCTAACGCAGAGGACAAGTCGGGCGGCACAGTCGACATCGACGCGTTGACCATTAAATTGATCACCGTTGACGGCGGCAGAATCAGCAAACGTTTTATGCCTCGCGCAATGGGGCGAGCAAATCGAATCAACCATCGAAGCAGCCACCTCACGGTCGTTGTTAGTGATGAGGTATAATTAGATGGGTCAAAAAACACATCCAATCGGATTTAGACTAGGCGTCATCAAGACGTGGTCGTCCAAGTGGTACGAAGAGAAAAATTACTCTAAGTGGCTACACGAGGACATCAAGCTCAAGAGCTTCATCAAGAAGAAGCTGCAGCACGCAGGCGTCAGCTACATTGACGTAGAGCGAGCTGCTACTAAATGCAAAATCAACATCTACACTGCTCGTCCGGGCATTGTAATTGGTAAGCGCGGCGCAGGAGTTGAAGAACTCAAAGCTGCAATCCAAAAACTTACCACTAGCGAAGTTTTCTTAAACATCGTTGAAGTCCGAAAAGCAGAGACCAACGCTCAGCTTGTCGCAGAAAACATTGCCACTCAACTCGAGAGACGAATCGCATTTCGTCGTGCAATGAAAAAAGCAGTTCAGACAGCAATGAAGTTCGGTGCAAAGGGCATTCGAGTAAACTGCGGTGGACGACTTGGCGGAGCAGAGATGGGTCGCAAAGAATGGTACCGAGAGGGCAGGGTTCCTCTTCATACTCTTCGAGCTGACATCGACTACGGATTCACAGAGGCAAAAACTACTCACGGCATCATTGGCGTGAAGTGTTGGATCTTCCACAGTGAAGTTCTTCCTCAGCGAAATACCCAGCGATCGAAGCAGGCGTAGTCGCCTCTCATTTATAGGATTTAATTATGTTACAGCCTAAACGCACAAAATACCGCAAGCGGATGAAGGGCCGGATGACCGGCAAAGCCAAGGGAGGAGATACTGTCTCCTTCGGCGACTTCGGCTTGCAAGCGACAGAGTGTGGGTTCCTCACATCTCGCCAGATTGAGGCAGCTCGTATTGCTATCACCCGTACCGTTC
>JAESTW010000177.1 GCA_016763395.1 Kofleriaceae bacterium | reverse complement strand
CGGCCCATGAGATAATTCCCAATCAGGGTTTTCTTAGCAATCGGATGCGACCACAAGGCGTTGTGGAGAAATGCCACTTTTGCTTGCACCGCACTCTTTGCCGCAGGCCCCGCGCTCTTGATTATCGTATTCTGGTCGATCAACAAGTTCACCGATGTCAAAATTCAAGGCAGCATCTTCAAGTACCTAAGACGCGTCGTTTCCATCGCTCTCCCAGTAAACTACTTTTTGCTCGTCGTTGAGCTTTTCAAAGAGTTTTACACCGACTCCACCCACGCGATGTCCGCACACTACCTCTTCTTTGGTATCAACGGACACGGCATGCTCGTCCCCTACATCTGGACAGGACTTGCCCTCGGTGTCACAGCAATGGTTATCTTTTGGATACCCAAACTCTACAAGAACCCAGTATGGATGGGCGTGGCTTCCGTATTCTGCATCATCGGTGTTTGGATTGAAAAAGGCATGGGCCTCATCGTTCCCGGACTCATTCCCTCACCGATGGGAAACCTGGTCGAGTACCAGCCCTCAACTTCTGAGTTTCTGATCTCCCTCGGCATCTGGGCATTCGGCGCCTTGCTCTTCACAGTCATGGCCAAAGTCGCTCTAGCGATTCAGTTTGGCGACCTCAAAGAGAAGACGAAGTAGCGGCCGGACGAAGTAGCGGCCCGACAAGCAGACCTACTACTTTTCCGTAGAGTCGACGGCGCCGCTTGCAGGCTTTGCGTTGCTACGTGGAAACAGCTTGGCAATGCGCTTCTCTTCACTGTGATCGAGGAAGTGCAAGGTACATAGCCCTTTGTCTTCTTTCAAAATTGCGATTGCTGTCATGTTCTTAAACTCCCAACGCAAGCTCTGCCCGATTTTCTCTGCTGGCTCGCCCATCTGCGCGTAGAGACCAGCACTGAGTTCACCGGGATTGCATTTCCAAATTCCCACTAGGATTTCTGCCAGCGGAGAATCCTCATCATGACCGCGAAAATAGAGATCGGTTTGGGTTTTGTGACCCGCGATCGAAGGAGAGTCATTGTGAGAGCAATAGGTCTGCTGGCCACGCTTCGAACAAGCCACGCCGTCCTTTTTAGTAGTCTTGCCAAATTCGTATTTGTGAAAGCCGACAAGCTCCGTCTCTTTTTTGCCGCAATTCGCGACGAAAAACACAGAGAAACACAGAACAAAGGCTGAAATGCGACGAGGCATCGCCACGAATTGGTGCGCAGACATGCATCGAGGATACCATTGCCCTCGTTCGCAATGAAAGCTCTTGTCATCCTCGCTCGCTACCGGATTCTTGCCGGGATTCTTGCTGGAATCCTCTCCGGGATTCTCTCGGCTTGCTACAACCAGCCTCAGCCTGACTTGCCCAAGTCAGCGGGGACAATCGCGCTCAGCAGTCCAGAGCTTGTGCGTGGCCGCGCATTGTATGTCGAAAATTGCGTCCCTTGCCACGGCGCCGAGGGCCATGGAGATGGCTGGCGAGTCAAAGAATTGGAAGGTCCGAAACCTCGCGACTTTCACAATGATCGAACGATGGCACGCATGTCACCCACTAGCGCCTTCACAGCGATTAGCAAGGGAGTACCCCGCTCAGCCATGAGCGCTTTTGACCTCTTGTCAGAGGGTGATCGTTGGAGTTTGGCATTCTTTGTTCTCTCCTTAGCCCATACCGATGAAGCTGCGACACGGGGCGAGAAGCTTGCTGCCGAGTTAAGGATGGAACGGCCATCGCCACGGACTCTCTCAACCTTGGGTAACCAGGGAATTCTGGCGGACATGGTGAAACGCGGACAAGATGCGGGCGGCGCTCGCGATGTATTGGCCTATTTCCGCCGGACAGCTCCCTACGAACTACACGTATTTGGCGTCGACACCTTTCGCAATGACGTGGGCCGGGCGGTGGCCACCTACCGAAAAGGTGAACATGAATCGGCCAAGAGAATCCTTGGAAACAGCTATCTCGACAACCTAGATAGCCACTTGCAACTTATACTCTCTCGACAAAGCGGTGTTGTTCTGACGATTGAGCTACAGGTACGCTCTTTGCGTAAAGCGTTTTCGCAAGGGCTTCCTATGGCTGAGGTCGGGGCGCAAGCGCAGGGGCTTTCCCAAAGCCTCGATTTGGCCGCGCCCATTTTGTCCCAAATAGAGTCAAATCCCAGTCTTGCGTTGGGGGCTGCGACCGCCCTTTCCTACGCCTTAGACGGTGCACTCTTCCTCTTTCTCCTAATTACACTAGTAACCCGACGAGGAGCGGACAAGCGAGAACGCAAAGTCCTGGCCGTGGGAATCGTAACGGGAGTTGCGGCTTCGATAGCCATTGCAATGATGTGGTCGGAAGCCACATTCCCCGGTGGTATTCGAATCAAAATCTCGCTCGCAGTCTCGGCCCTGGTCGCCGGCCTCGCTCTACTATTACTTGCCGGGCTTGTCCGGCATTTCCGCTGGCCTCCACAAACACGGACGATAGCCGCACCGTCATGGCTGGGTGTTATTTTTCTACTCAGCGCAGGCGTACTTGTCCGAGATAGCATGGAGTTTTTGCCAGTAATTCTGCTCTTGCCCTCCTCCAGCTTGTGGATTGGAGCAGTTGTCGCGGTAGTCGCCTTAGCCCTGCTCATAGGACTATTGGTCACGCTCGAACGGCGACTCGCCATTAGCGCCAGAACAGGACTTCTAGCGATATGCACAGCAACTCTGGCCATCATTTCAGCGGGCACCTGTGCTCGAGCCGCACAAATGGCTCGTTACCTGCCAACAGAGCAAGCCGGTACTATGCAGAGCCCCTGGTTGTCTCTATGGCCGACCAGTCAAGGTGTGCTGATTCAACTTGTAGTCGCGGCAGCTTGTACGGTGATCCTAGTGATTTTCACCTTGCTACCGTCTAAGGCCGCCAGCCTTAACTAAAGTCTTCTAGCTCAACAACGTCGTCCGGACGGCGTTTCTTGGTGAGACCACCCAGAAAATATCGCAGAACCTGGTCACCACACGCTCGGTAGTGTTTGTGGCCTTCTTTGCGAAAGAGAGCGCTGAGCTCATGCTTTGACATTTTGAATCCGCCGAGTTCGACCAATTCTAAAAGCCCCTCTTCTCGCAAGTCTAAGGCGATACGAAGTTTTCTCATCACCACGTTGTTGGTTGCAGCCAAAACTCTGGGCATTGGCTTGGCGTCCGGCGCAGTTTCTCTGGCCCCTCGCATCTTCAAGATCAGGCCATCGAGAAAGTAGCTCAGCTGGTCAACGGAGCACTCGGCAAAGCCATCGTCCTGGTCGCGCAGCAGTAACGCTCGCAGCACTTCATCAGTAATCTCGTGCTCGGCTAGCTTGAAGATCGCAATCATCTCGTGGTTTCGCAGATCTAAAGCATAGCGAAGTCGCCGCAGAACCAGATTGCATTGCATCAACATGGCCAGAGAATGCTCACAATACGGCTAGTTCGCCAGCGTCCTGGCGAGTTTCTCAGCGAATTTGACCGTCTAAAGCTGTCTTATTTGCCTAGGTTAACTACCTTGGAGCGCCGCGACGAGTACTGACTTCAAGTACGCCGTATCTTTGCTTCCGGCCTGCTCTCGAATCGAGTGCATGCTCAGCATCGCATTGCCAACATCGATGGTTCGGACGCCGAGCGCACTGGCTGAGATTGGACCAATTGTCGAGCCACAGCCGAGGTTGGTTTTGATAACAAAATCCTGAAAGGGGACTTCTTGCTCTCGGCAAATCTCTTTAAACCAAGCGCTAGTCTCGCCATCGGTAGCGTATCGTTGCTCAACGTGCTCCTTGATTACTGGGCCCGCGTTGATCACTGGCGCATGATTTGGCTCATGTTTGTCCGCGTAGTTGGGGTGAATCCCGTGCGCCATATCCAAGCTGATGAGGCGCGAGTTTGGAATCGCTCTCTCCATGCCACCTCTGGCTGATCCTTCGTAGTTGGTTTCAATCCGGCTCAATGTCGAACTAAGAAAAGCTCCCATTGCTCCACTGTGAGACCGGCTGCCGATTTCCTCGTGATCAAAGAGCACGACAACTTGAGTAGGTTCTGCGGCTTGCGCGGACAGCAATGCCGACAGAGAGACAAAACAGCTGGCTTGATTGTCGAGGCGTGGAGAGAAAATGAAACTCTCGTCGATTCCACCGATCGTCGGAGCCTGCAAATCCATGAGGCCCAAGTCCCAGGTTAAGACTTCGTCAACCTTCATCTCGGCGCAAAGCCAATCAGTAAAACTCGCAACATCTTCGAGCCCAACTATCGGTGGCAGATGCTTTTGCTTGTCCAAGAGCAGTCCCTTGCCGTTTACGTCTCGGTTGAGGTGAATCGCTAGGTTGGGAATGCGCGCAATCGGCTTGTCGCAGCGAAAGAGCCGAGCCACCGGCTTGCCATCTTTTCCTCGGACAAACACCCTGCCGCTGACACCCAGATCTCTATCGGTCCAAGTAGCCAAGAGCACCCCGCCATAGCTCTCTACTCCCCATTGTCGATAGCCTGATCGAACGACGTCCGGTCGCGGCTTAATACGGAGGTTGGGAGAATCAGTATGGGCGCCAAGAATGCGGAAACCAGACTCCGCTGGCGCTTTTGTGCCCGCCCGATATGCCAAGAGAGAACCTGAACGGCGAATGAACGCGCCCTCGCCTGCTGGTATTTTCGCAGGTTCAGCCTGCTCATCCACTTCCTTAAATCCAGCATCTTGGAGCATTCGAGCGCTCTCCTCGACACAGTGAAAAGGCGATGGGCTGGCGGAAATGTAGTCGAGCATTTCGCTCGTGAGAGAATCAGACATTGTTTTTTCTTCCATAATGCAGCTGGCGTGCGAGTTGGCACAACATAACCCGACTGTCGTAAGCTTGCTCGACTTGTGATCGCTATTGTTGGCGTCTAGCATTCACAGAATGTCATCGACCCCAGATCTGCAATCAAAGTCCGCGCCCAAAGCAACCAAGAAGGAGCACACCAGCAGCTATCACGGCCACACTCTCAGTGACCCGTACTTTTGGCTCAAAGATCCAAAGTATCCGACGGTGGAAGACGAAGACGTTCTCGGCTACCTAAAGAAGAAAATGCCTACTACGAATCGGCGATGGCACCGCACAAAGAACTCAGTGACACAATCTTTGATGAGATTGTCGGACGTATTAAGGAAGACGACTCCTCCGTTCCTTACAAACTCGGACCCTACCTCTACAGTTGGAAATTCGAGAAAGGCGCGCAGTACCGTCAGTGGCTTCGGACAGACCTCGATGGCAAAAACTCCACTGTAATTGCCGACGAAGTCAAACTGGCCGACGGACACGATTACTTCCGCCTCGGAGGCCTTGCCCTTACCCCAGACTACAAGCAACTCGCCTGGACAAGTGATTGCGATGGCTCAGAGCGATACACGGTTCGTGTCAAGCACATCGACTCAGGAGAAGTTCTCAGTGATGAGATAAGCGGCACCAGTGGTTCCATTGTCTGGGCGGCGAGCGGAGAAGAATTCCTCTATACACTCTTGTCCGAGGAGCTTCGTCCCTACAAGGTCATGCTGCACACAATTGGCACTGCAGTAGAAGATGACGTATGTCTGTACGAAGAGAAAGATCCCAGTTTCTTTGTCGGTATCGGGAAAACCTCATCAAAGAAGTGGCTTACAATCAGTGCTGGCGACCATGTCACCTCTGAGACTCGGCTTATCCCGACCGATTCACCACGCAGCGAGGCCCGCATGGTGTCCGCTCGCCGAGAAAACCACGAGTACTCGGTCGATGACTGTGGAGATACCCTCTACATCCTGAGCAACGATACCCACAAGAACTGTCGTTTGGTCAAAGCCCCTATCGACGATCCAGCAGAGAAGAACTGGCAAGAGCTAATCCCCGCATCGGACACCTGTTACCTCACTGGCTTCCAATGTTTTCAGGATTTCATGATTATCGCCGAGCGAAGTCACGGACAAGAACAACTTCGCGTCCGAGATTACGAAGGAGCGGAGCACCATGTGGCCTTTCCAGAAGACAGTTTCACCGCTGGCCTCGGTTCCAACGCGGAATTCGACACCCAAGTGCTGCGAGTTGGCTACCAGAGCATGATCACGCCGCCTTCCGTCTTTGACTATCACCTCAAAGACCGCGAGCTCGAGCTTCTTAAAGTACAGGAGATTCCTTCCGGCTATCAGAAAAACGACTACGTCACAGAGCGACTCACTGCCACCTCGCACGACGGCGTTCAGGTTCCAATCTCTATCGTGTACAAAAAGGGCTTCGTCAAAGACGGAACAAGTCCAGTGCATCTCTATGGCTACGGAGCCTACGGTAGCTGTATGCCGCCCGCCTTCTCGGTGTCACGCCTCTCTCTCCTGGACCGAGGCTTTGCCTACGCTATTGCCCACATTCGCGGCGGCGCGGAGATGGGCTATCAATGGTACCAAGATGGCAAGCTGATGAAGCGGACAAACACCTTCAAAGACTTTGTCGCGTGTGCCGAGCACTTGGTCGAAGCAGGATTCGCCAAGACCGGACAGATTTCAACTTCTGGCGGTTCTGCTGGCGGCAGCCTCATGGGCGCTGTTGCCAATATGCGTCCAGACATGTGGAAAGCCATCGTCGCTCATGTTCCCTTCGTCGACATTCTCAACACCATGCTCGACGACACGCTTCCGCTCACTCCGATTGAGTGGCCAGAATGGGGCAACCCCATCACCGACAAAGAGGCTTATGAGTACATCCTCTCGTATTCCCCTTATGAGAATACTTCGGCCAAAGACTATCCCATGATGATGGTGACTGCCGGGCTCAACGACCCGCGCGTAACCTATTGGGAACCCGCCAAGTGGGTCGCGAAACTGCGAGAGCTCAAGACCGACGACAACTTGCTCATCTACAAAACGAATATGGGAGCCGGACACGGTGGTAAATCAGGGAGATTTGAACGCTTTGTCGAAGTTGCAGAAGAGTATACCTTCCTGCTCAAAGCTTTTGATCGAGCGTAGAGCTTGGTCGCATGGCTATACCTGTAAACCCAGTTCAGAGGCGCGCTGTTTTCGCCACGTCGTGAGCTCCTCATCAGACATTTTTACGCCGTGGTGGAGGGCCCAATTGAGTGCGGCGCAGATGTCGGCTGGGGCCTCTATTCCGACGCCCAGCCGGACGAGTTCTTCAATCTGATTGCGCTGCATGGCCGCGCGAGGCGTGAAGTACTCGGACACGCTCTTGTGGTGGTTGACCTTGGTGGTCAGACCGTCGAATGAGAGGGCGTAGCGCACGACAAGGCAAGTTGCCAACGCGTCGCTAAGCCGCCGCGCGAAGGGTTCTCCTCGCTCCACAAGGCGAAATGACAAGAGTGATCCAGGCCTGCTGTAGCTCTGTGAAATCGCGTCCGCGTCCGGATGACTGCGCAGGGAAGGATGAAAGACGGACTCCACCAATGGGTGTGATTCAAGAAAGGTGGCGATCTCGCTGGCACTATTGCAGCGTTGCAAGTGCGCTTCACTTGCTTGGTCCAGCCCCTGGAGAAAAGCGTCCGCTCGTCGCCAGTCGAGAATACCGCCACGCATCGCTAAGAGATCCATCGCGGCGTTGGCAAGGTCATTGTCGTTCGTGGCGATGAATCCGCCCATGTCGCGATCTTGTCCGCCGAAAGCCTTCGTGCCGCTAAAGAGCACTACGTCCACTCCATGAGAGAGCAGGGGCTTGGAGACGCCCCAACACGTGGCGATCGTAGAGTCCACGACGAGCTTGATACGTTTGGCACTTGTTCGGGCTTCTCGGACAATTTGCGGCACCCGTACCAAGTCCAAGGCTCGCAGAAGCGGGTTGGTATAGGTCTCGGCGAAGACGAACCTGGTATTGGGCTGTATCGCGGCGATAAGGCCCTCGTGGTCTCCGTCGTCGACCACAGTAATGGTGGATCCGCAGCGTTCTGCTGCCCAGTCTAGGTACTTGGCAGTCTTGTTGTAGACCTGTCTAAAGATGACCGCGTGGGAGTTCGGCTCGAGCAGGACGTCGAAGACCACCGCGCATGCCTGCATGCCGCTATCGCATGCCAAAGCAGCGCTACTGCCTTCGATTTCGCGAATGCGCCGCAACAGTTCCTGACCGGCTTGAGTGCCGTAGCGAGCGTAGAGTTGTGGTAATTGCGACCAGCAGGCCTCGCCTTCGAAGAGGAAGGCGACCTTGTTTTCTTGCCAGTCAATTACCGGAGCTGAGCCCAGAAGATCCAGTTGAACCGTCTTGTCCGTAGGGTGCAAATAGGGCATACCACTCTTGCGAATGTTGGCGTCGATAGCCTTGTGCAAGTCTTGGGTCGACGCGCTCATCGCCTCGAAGGCAGGGCGCTCGCTCGGACACTCCTGTGGGTTGAGCCATTTCTCGATGCTCATTCGTTTACTCCGAGACCAAGGCTATCAACAACGCGTCCCAGCGCAGTGACCGCCTCTTGCGCAGCATCGAAATCTGCGTCCGTGGATTCCGAGATCAGAAACCCCAGATGCATGTAATCCGCTTCGGTGCGGCTGGCTCGTGCTTGCACGTTGAGACCGGCACGACGCACCAGACTGTCGATGCGTCTCTCAAGTCCTGGGTGCGGCTCTGCGGTGACCCGCAGATAGTGGCGACGCAAGAGCTCGTTGGCTGGCACAATGCCGATGTCCCGCGGCTCTGGCCACCGCATTGTGTTTTTCTGAGCCAAGTCGATAAGGTCCCCGAGGATGGCTGTGCCTGTCGGCAAGCCGCCTGCCCCCTTGCCGAAGAGGCTTAGATCGCCCGATGAAGCACACTGCAGATACACTGCGTTGTATTCCTCCTCAACGGATGCCAAAAGGTGCCAGCTCGGAAGTAGTAGCGGTTCGACTGCCAAATCGAGCCTGTCACCAACTCGCTTGGCGTGTGCGATGTGTCTGATGCGAAAGCCAAGGCTCTCCGCAAGATAGCTATCCGCTGGTTTGAGGTCGCGAATGCCAATGACCTTGAGCTTGGACGGCGGAACCCAAGTACCAAAGGCCCGATACGCCAAGATACTCAGCTTGGCGGCCGCGTCATGGCCATCCACATCTGCGGACGGATCGGCCTCTGCCAGCCCCAGTGCTTGCGCCTCCTTGAGGGCTTGTTCGAATTCAAGTTCATCCTGCTCGAGCCGAGTGAGCAGGTAGTTGCAGGTGCCGTTGACGATACCAAGCAAGCTATCTATCTCGTCTGCGCGATGGCTGAGGTGCTTGATGATGGGAATCGCTGCCGCCACCGCTGCCTCGCAAAAGAGCGGCGTTGCTGTGCGCTGCGCTAGAACGCCAAGTTCTGCGAGTTTTTCTGCCATCAGAACTTTGTTGGCTGTGACCACTGGCTTGCCAGCTGCGAGAGCCGCACGGACAGGCGCTTCCATCGCGAGACCGCCTGCCACCTCTACCACTACATCGACGTTCGGATCGCTGACCAATTCAAGGGCGTCTGCGGTGCGAGGGATGTCTGCCGCTAGGGGCCCTCGGTCTTTGTCCAAGTCGCGCACGGCCATCTTGGTAACTTTGAAGCTCACCGCATATCGTTCAGCAACTGCTTCTGCCTGCTTATCAATGATCTCGAGCAGACCGGTCCCCTCAACACCACAACCGATGAGTCCCAGTCGAATCTCGCGAATGGGCTCTACGCCTACCCCGCAAAACCGCTCGCTTGTGGACTCTCTGCCCTGGTCCAGTGCCCTGGAATCGCGCAGCAGCTGAGCCAGTCGAGACTGATCGGCCAAAAACGCGTCGTGTCCGAACTCCGAGTCCAGTTTCCACAGTGCCGACGAGGCACCTGCCGCCTGTAACTCGCGGTGCAGCTCCTCTTGTAATTCCCAGGGAAAGAGTTGATCGCCAGGCACGCCAACAACCGTTACCTCTGCGCTTACCTTTTCTACTGCGGTACGGAGCTCAGCAGGCGTCTCTCCGAAGGAACATCGATCAATGGCCTCGCTGAGCAGGAGGAAAGTCGCCACAGGAAAGTCACGCGCGAAGCGTCGCCCATGATAGTCGAGGTACTCGGCCACCGGCGGCACTGCCATGCTCGCCGATAGATGGCCAAAGCGCGTATCCAATTCGTGGCGCCCACGATAGGTGAGCATACCGAGCTGTCTGGCTCGAGCCATGCCCGTATCTACGTCTCCGTTGCGCAGGCCGTCTCGGACAAGCTCGCGTTGCACGTGGCGCGTTGCCGTGCCCCAACCGTCCGGGCGCAGTCCTGCCGAGATGCTTACCAGTCGCTGCACACGATCGGGATAGCGCTGAGCCATCGCAAAGCCCACAAGAGCGCCCAAACTGGCGCCTACGAAGGTGATTGGCTGCTTGCACTGGATGCCCTCAAGCCACACCTGTAACAAGTCGGCCAAGCCCTGGACGCTGAGGTGGAAGTTGCTGTTGACGTCGTCGATGCCCCGGAAATTGGAACCATTTCCCGGCCATTCGGGGCACAGGATGGTCATGGTCTCCGGATCGACAAGGTCGCTAGCTTGCAGCGAAGGCCACCAGGCCTCTTTGTCCGATCCGTTGCCAAAGGGAAATGGGTTCGCGGTGATGCCGCCGACGATGAGAACAACAGGAGCCTCGCCCAGCGCTGGCCCACACATCCACCCGCCAAGCTCCACGTCGAATAAATCATGGCCGTCAATGCGCAACTGGTCGCGCTTCACGGACAAACGTCGAGGGTGAACTTGGGAGCTGGTGCTCATAGCGGCAAGCATGGCTGCGACGGACGTCAATTGCTAGAGGGACCATGAGGCCGAGGACGATTTGTCGCGCGGACTCGTGTTGCTCGCGCAGCCATTATGTTTCCAGCGGCGCAATGCTCACCTGAAACGCCTAAACTGCGGAAGAATTGTGGATTTCGGAGAAAAGTGCCGTCCTGTAATTGTAGACCAGCACGATTGCGGTCCTGACAAGTAAGGAAAACCATGAAATACCTCTTCATCAGCTTCACCACCCTCTGTATGGCGCTCGGACTCGCCAATACATCAGCAATTGCCGACAACATTCCAAGCAACGCTGCAAAAGACAAACGAGACAGTATAAAAGCGGGCAATAAGCTCAGCCGAGCTGTGAGCGCACAATGTGACGGCAATGGAAAAACCCGAGGTAAGGGATACCAAAAGGTTTGGAAAGAAATTCGCAAGCTTTGCAAAGGTTCCCATATTGGGG
>JAESTW010000176.1 GCA_016763395.1 Kofleriaceae bacterium | reverse complement strand
GCTTTGGGCCAAGGCGGCAGCTGCCACTTCCGTCAAGGCCTGACTGGATACGTCGGCAGCCGCTCCGTGCTTTTCGAACGCTTCGTACTGCCCAATGAGCGCGCCTGTAGCTTGCGCGCCTCCTACGTTGCCGGCAACCTGCAAGAGTCGGTATCGAAGTTCGTACGCCAACGTAGGGGCAGACAATGCCTCTGCTATCGTCTGGCCAATTTCAGCCCGCTCCGCACTCCCCGGTTCAAACGATTCGGCGGCCACTGCTGCGGCGCGAAAGAGGTCCGCCTTGACAGCAACTGGCTGTTGCTCGCGAGCCAATGCTTGACGAAGCACGGGCCACGCGCCCGGACTTGCCCCGAGGGCCCGCACTACAGCCTTGCGTTGTGCATCGCTTCCTCGTCCCAGTGCATTTAACAAGGCATCCTTGGCTTCTGGCCCGGGCATCGTTTGCAACATCAAGGCAACCCGTTTGCCGCCTTCTCGTTGCAGCCCCGGCCGCGCCAATGCAGCCGCCAAGACAGGAACCGAAGCCGGGCCTATCTTGCGAAGCGCTCGTCCGAAGAGCATATAGTCCGAAGAGCCTAGGGAGTCGTTGAGGAGGCCCAATACGAGCTCCTCGGGGGCTGCGGGAATCGTTGCGAGGGCAAGCCGGAGCCGAGTCTGCGCGCGCCGGTTTGTGGTTTTCTTGAGTACCGAGAGCAGGGCACTGCTAGCTTTGTTACCAAGATTCTTGAGCAGCCGTCTGGTGTCCGCCTTGGCTCGTCCGGCGGCGATACCTTCGGCCAAGAGTTCACTCGATCGCCTGGTGTCGAGCTCCTCACTACTGAGGACGCTGATCTCAGAAATCGCCGTTCGCGTTGTACCGACTGTCCGCCCACGTCCGCGCCCACGTCCACGTCCGGAGTTTTTCGTCAGGGAATCGGCGAGAACCACGGTGACACAGGAGGCGGAAATCGGTTCCGGCAATTCCACCCAGAGCGGCGTGCCACTGCTCACGTTGGGGAAGTCGACCCAGAAGGCCTTTTCTTTGCCGATGAGTAAGCCAATTTTCTTGGGGCTGCGGAAGCCTTTTGCTGCGCCGCCGTGTCCGAGTTCAAAACGCAGCGCCTTGATGTGAACTGCGCCCAGCCCGCTCTGCATCGTAATGAATTCACCGCTGCCCAGTCCGGGCTTGTTTTCCACCCAAGCTGTTTTGGAATTTCTATCGCTTATCGCCAGAGGCGCCACGAGTTGCGAGGGGCTGGTGGCCCGGAGTGAGGAGGAGGCACCACGCGGCCTGAACCAAAATCCTCGTGAGTCCTGAGGAATTGTCGCTGGATTCGCTGATAGTGCTTGTAGGCGAGGCGCACCCGCTGGCACTCGAATGGCTTGCTTTACCGGACGAAAGCTATTGCTGGCGAAGTCATAGCGCTTGGCGTCGAGATGAGCGGTTTTACCATCACAGCGAAATACCCCGTGACGGCTGGCATAGCGAATCAGTCCGTGATCGCCGAGCTCGACGAAACGGCGCAGAGCTCCATCGGCCTCGTCACTGCCCTGAGGCCCACGCCATAAAGTTGTCAACTTGCCTGGTGAGTACGAGAGCACTAAGGCTTCTTCGTACGTCTGGTTTTTGCTGCGTCTCAGTTTGGCAACCGCCAATATAAGTGGCCTACCCGAAGGATCGACCTGTGAGTCCACACGAAAACTACCGCCGACAATTTTGCCGTTTGCCGCCAGTGGAGTCCACGCGCCGTCGTCCTCACTTCCAGTGATGAGGACACTGATGATGCCCAAGTCATCGATACGCAACTCGTCGACGTGGCCGTCTCCGTTCAGGTCGACTTTGTGTTGGACAATCGCAACCTCCTTCTGTGCCTCACTTTCGCCACCCAAGGGAGGCGCGAGCAGGAACAAAGCGGTCACAAACGAAATGGCACCACAGCTACGCATGCCCGGCACTTTACCCGGAATGCGGAAGCGGGCATAGTGCCGCCTTCATGCGCCTCACCGCCGACTACAATTTCGATTTGCCCGAGCACGCCATCGCGCAAGTCCCAGCCGAGCAGCGCGACGCCTCGAGACTTTTGCATCTGCAGCGCGACGGCCTTGTGGACCGCGACTTTAGGGATTTCGCCGCGCACTTGCCCAATGACGCCATATTGGTCGTCAACGATACCCGGGTGATTCGCGCCCGCTTGCACACAACAAAGCCCAGTGGCGGTGCGGTCGAGCTATTGGTCTTGCAGCCTACTGCAGACTCGCAAGTTTGGCGCTGCCTGGCCAAATCCTCCAAGGCATTGCGCAAAGACACGATCTTAACGCTGGCCGGGAGCGAGCCCGCAACCAAGATAGAACTCAAGGTTGCTTCCGATCGAGACTCCGATGGCAGCATCCTCATCGCCTTTCCCAGCGAAGTATTCGAGCTATTGGAGAGTCACGGCGAGTTGCCTTTGCCGCCCTATATCGCCAGGCCCGAAGGAGATAGCCCAGAAGATCGCGAGCGCTATCAGACACTTTTCGCCAAAGAGTCTGGTGCCGTCGCAGCACCCACAGCGGGCCTGCATTTTACCGAGGAGGTGTTGCAGAGCCTGGATGCTCGCGGCATTATTCGGGCAAGCGTCACCTTGCATGTTGGGCTGGGCACATTTGCTCCTGTCCGCGTTGACTCACTGGACGATATCGAACTCCACGAAGAGCGCTACTCGATCCCCAAAGAGACCGCAGAACTCATCGCCAGCGGCCGTCCCATTGTGGCGGTCGGGACCACGGTTGTCCGAGCTCTCGAGAGCGCATCGCTGGGCTGGAAACAAGTCAAAGTCGGGCCTGGCCGGACAAGTATATTCATTTCGCCCGGCTACAAGTTTCAGGTCGTCGACCATCTGCTGACCAACTTTCACTTGCCCTCATCGACCTTGCTGATGCTGGTATGCGCCTTTGCTGGCTATGAACCGATTATGTCGGCCTACAAGCACGCAGTGGACGCGGGCTACCGATTTTACAGTTATGGCGACGCCATGCTCCTGTCCTGCCAACGTTGACCGTAACGAGACCTAGATTATGAACACAGACGGATTTTCTTTTGAACTGCAAGCCACTCGCGGCAAGGCCAGGGCGGGCATTTTACATACCCCTCGAGGCGATATCCTCACGCCCGTGTTTATGCCCGTTGGCACCTTGGGCTCGGTCAAGACAATGTCGCCGGACGAACTTCGCGCAGAGCCAATCGACGCAAAGATAATTTTGGGCAACACCTATCACCTCTACTTGCGTCCGGGCATGGATGTAATAGCCGATCACGGCGGACTGCACGGCTTTGCCAATTGGGATAGGCCCATGCTCACCGACTCTGGCGGCTTTCAAGTCTTCAGCCTGTCCGGATCCAACAAGATTGACGAAGATGGCGTGACCTTTCAATCGCACATCGACGGCAGCAAGCACCGGCTCACACCAGAGGTCTCGATGGAGATTCAAGGCATTCTCGGTGCGGAAATCGCGATGGTCTTCGATCAGTGTCCCGCCGCCGATGCTGCAAAGCCCGCCCAAGATGCTGCCATGCGCCGAACCACTGCCTGGGCAAAACGCTGCGCTCGAGTTGAGCGTCCCGCCGGTCAATCACTCTTCGGTATCGTGCAAGGAGGCCTAGATGTTGAGAGTCGGCTTCGGCACATGGATGAACTCGTTGAAATCGGCTTTGACGGCTACGCCTTGGGCGGTCTCTCGGTCGGCGAGCCCCCACCGGAGATGTATCGAATCCTGGATGCAGTGGCAGATAAGATGCCCGACTCGACACCGCGCTATTTAATGGGGGTCGGGACACCTACAGATCTCTACCGAGGCACGTCAGCGGGTATCGACATGTTTGACTGTGTGATGCCAACTCGGAACGCTAGATTTGGAACGCTATTCACCTCTGAAGGCAAGTTGCATATCAAAAACGCCAGGTTCCGCCGTGATACCGGGCCTCTCGATCCAGCCTGTCCTTGTTATACATGTCAGACCTTTACCCGATCCTATCTGCGCCACCTCTTCAAATGTGGCGAATTGCTCTTTGCCAGACTGGCGACCATACACAATCTGAGCTACTACGCCCGCCTGATGCGAAGCATGCGAAACGCCATATTGGAAGGCAGAGATCTGCCGGAGATTCCAGATGCAAATTCTTAAAGGTAGGGAATAGTGATCTGCGAAATCACAGGACACTTGACCTGCCTTGGTGCCGATGCTAAGTCAGCGCGTCTTTTCGCGATATTAGCGCGAAGCGAGTTCAACCACAGCTAATTGATCGAGGTTTTTTTATGGGTGCAGCAAGTCCAATGATAATGATGCTTTTGATGTTCGGGGTGTTTTATTTCATCCTGATTCGGCCGCAGGCGAAACGCCAAAAGGAGCATCAAGCAGTATTGGCAGCCCTCGGAAAAGGTGACGTTGTAATCACCCGCGGTGGCATTATCGGTAAAGTAACCGGTGTTAAAGACGCCGAACTTATCTTAGAAGTACAAGAGAAGGTTCGCATTCGCGTGCTTCGCTCTCATGTAGATGGCAAGTACGACCCAGCATCGTCCTCTGCTAGTAGCAAGAAGGCTGCGTAGTTAAACGCCGAGGGCGATTGGCTCTCGGAATTTCCCCTAGTTAAGAACGCTTTGGATTAGTTCATGGATCGCAAAAACAAATGGCGGACCTATTGGCTGCTTGTATTAGTAGGCCTATCGGTTCTGACACTCCTTCCCTCTGTGGTTGGACGCAATCAGACACCGAACTGGTTACCCGATATGTTCAACAAGAGAGTGCAGCTTGGCCTCGACCTTCAAGGCGGCCTGCACATTGTCTATAGTATCAATCTGGACAAGGCAGTTGATGACAAGAGTTCCGAGATCAAGCGCGACATGGAAGGGCTACTCGAAGAACTCAACATCGCTGGGCGAGTAACAACTCCAACGGAGCCTGTTGGCGCTGTCAGTGTTGTTCTCGATGACGCCAAAGACGTTGATCAAATCAAAAACCGCGTTCAGCGCGACTATGATGAAATCATTAGTATGCGCGACTGCCCGGACGGAGCTGAACAGGCCAAGAGTGTTTGTTTCCGAGTTTCTTCGGACTACGCTGAGGGCATCAAAGAGTCTGCTCTGACACAGGCTATCGAGACAGTTCGCGAGCGTATTGCCGAAGCTGGCAACTCCGACCCATCGGTAGTTGCCAAGGGCGATCAGATTATCGTCGAGCTTCCCGGAGTCGATGACGAAGAGATTTCCCGCGTAAAAGACTTGATCGAGCGAACTGCAAAGCTCGAATTCAAGATTGTTGACGAGGCTGAGAAGAACGACGTAGTCCGCAATCCATTCATGAAGCGTCTCTACGGGTTTGCCAAGAGCGACCCGAAAGCCAAAGAACTTGAGATCACCACCGATATTGATCAGTGGGTTCACAACGATTCTGGGGCAAACTACCTCGACTACTTCCTGCGTGCGGAAGATAGACAAGAAAAACTGACTCATGCTGCAGCAGACGCACTTGGCGCTTGCCAGCGGATCAAGACGGACGACCCTGATTACGATCCAACAGGTCGTACCTGTAACGTTACGGGTCGGCATGTTCTTATCCAATACCTAAAAGAACTCGGTGAAAACGACCCGAGCTTGGCAGTGGACGACGACCACACCTATGGCTATGAACTTGTCAGGCCACAAGACGCAAAAGTTGAGCCATACTGGCGCTCTTACTTCCTCTACCGAGCGGTGGAGTTGGCAGGTAGCGCGGTTCAGGGCGCTTCGGTATTCTGGGATCCAACCAGTAACAAGCCTGAAGTTCTTATCGAGTTCAATCGCTGGGGCGGACGCCGCTTCGGTGAGCTGACTGGCGCACACGTTGGTCAGAAAATGGCCATCATCTTGGACGACAAGATCAACTCAGCACCAACGATTCAAGCGCGAATTGCTGGCGGTAGCTCGACCATTTCGATGGGCGGTAGCAACGCCAAGCAAATGCAGGACGAAGCACAAGACCTGGTTAACGTGTTGCTTACAGGCTCATTGCCAGCACCACTACAGATTGACTCCGAATCCAAAGTCGGCCCTCTCTTGGGCGGCGACGCCATCGACAAAGCCAAGTTCGCATTTGGTCTGGGTGGCATTCTGGTTATCCTCATCATGGTCTTTTACTATCGATCATGCGGCGTGATTTCTATCATCGCGGTGAGTCTCAACATCCTCTTTATGATGTCGCTCTTGGCGCTCTTTGGAGCGACCTTGACACTTCCGGGAATCGCGGCTCTCGTGTTGACAATCGGTATGGCGGTGGACGCCAATATCATTATCTACGAGCGTATCCGAGAAGAATTGCGGGCAGGGAAATCGGTCAAAGGCGCCGTTGATGCAGGCTTTGGTCGCGGCTTTGCAGCCATCCTGGACGGCCAGCTCACTACGGGCATCGCCGGTTACATCTTGTACCTCTACGGTTCAGGGCCTATCCGAGGATTTGCTGTCATGCTCATGATTGGCATCGTATGCACCCTTTTCACGGCGACTTGGGTCACCCGTTTAATGTTTGAACACTATGTCGGCGGCGGAAAAAAATCCCCGCGGATCGCGATCTAAGAGAAGCACCATGGCAGAAACTCACAAACCATTTCGCGAGCTAATCAAGCCCCACTCCAACTTCGAGTTTATCGAGAAGCGACACAAGTGGGCTTTAATCTCTGTTCTAGCGATTGTCGTATGCATTGCATCGCTCTTCGTAAACAAATCGGTGCGCGGCGATTTCCTCAATTGGACCATCGACTTTAAGGGCGGAACCGAGATGATCTTCGCCTTTGAAGATTCAGAGGGAAACCCTTCTCCTATTGATGCAGCCGTAATCCGAACCACTCTCAAAGATGCCGGTAAGTCTGGCTTCACTGTCTCCAACTTCGCGTGGACGACTGAGGTTGACGGCAAAGAAGTTCAAGCAGCGGGCCTGATGGTTCGAACTCCTGAATTTGGCGCTGTTAGCAGTGCCGATCAAAAGAAGATTGCCAAGGCATTCCACGAGTCTTTTAAAGACGTTGGCGTGCTCAAAACTAGCTGGTCTGGTGATAGGCTTTTTGTTCGGGCGTCCGGCCCAGTCGAATTTTCGAGGGCAAAAGAATTCTTCTCAGGACAAAATCAAACTCTTCGAGAGTGGTCTAAACGCGACATCACTGAATTCTCTGTTCCCGCCAAAGGAACAGAGGAATACAACATCCAGTTCTCTCTTCGCGGGTTGGATGCTCAGTATCAAGAGCTTCTATCGACAAGCTTGGGAGCAGGCGTCGTTATCAAGATTCAGAATGTCTACGGCGTTGGTGCTAGAGCGGGCAAGAAGTTGCGCAACGATGGCATCAAATCGCTCTTCTACGTCATGGCACTCATCATGGTGTACTTGGCATTCCGGTTTGACATTCGCTACGCGCCAGGTGCGGTAATCGCACTTCTGCACGATGCGATTCTAGTTGTGGGTGTCTTTGCGATTACTTGGCAGGAGGTATCGCTCACAACAGTGGCTGCCTTGCTCACAGTGATTGGTTATTCGGTAAACGATTCGGTGGTTATTTTCGACCGTATCCGAGAGAACGTTATCCGAATCAAAGACAAGAAGTTTGCTCGTATCATCAACATCTCACTCAATGAGACGATGGCCCGAACTCTTCTCACCTCGATCACTCTCTTTGTGGTGACCCTGATGATGAACATTCTCGGTACAGGCCTTGTCCGTAACTTCGCTTTTGCGATGAACATCGGAGTCATTGTCGGTGTGTACTCTTCGATATTTGTGGCTTCTCCGGTCGCATTGGCGATTCACAACAAGTGGTACTCGTCGCCGCCGAAGAGCAGCGACAGCTAAGCTCAAGTCAAATCTGCGTTGTCCTCGCTGGTTCTTCCGGGTTCCACAAAAGATGGCAACGCAGTAATACAACGCCTTCTGGGAA
Organism: Kofleriaceae bacterium; assembly: GCA_016763395.1. Lineage (GTDB taxonomy): Bacteria > Myxococcota_A > Polyangia > Haliangiales > Haliangiaceae > NORP324. The sequence continues at coordinate 107 of JAESTW010000176.1, read as the reverse complement.
AACGACTGTCTATCTAAGGACAGCTAGATTTTCAGAGGGCGTTTTGTCGTAGTGGACCTGTACTGTGGCGCCGTGAATGATTCCTGTGCAGTTCAGTCGCCCAATAT
>JAESTW010000175.1 GCA_016763395.1 Kofleriaceae bacterium | reverse complement strand
CGGAAATAAAATAGCCACCGGCTGCCATGGCTCCAAGTCCAGTTACCCAGCTGCCGTATCGCCAAATCGGGCACAAGCCTGAATTGTCCGGGGCACTGCTGCCCTTGGATGCGCCAATGGACACCCGTCCCGCTTTGCCTTTGCCGCTGCCCGCCGTCCTGGAAGTATTTAATACTTCGATAGATGCGCTTGCTGGTCCTGCTCCAGCGACGTATTGCGCCAACTCTCGAAGGCGTTGTGCCGACGGGGCGCCGTTCGATGGCACGAGAATCTGCGCTGAGTCACCACTGTGGTCTTCGGACTCGGTAGAGATAGCACTAGCAACAACGTGGCTGCGACCATCTTTAGTGTGCAGCCCCACCAGGATGATTGTCTTGGTTCCCAGTGCCTTGCCTAGAGCAATGGCCATCCTGCGCTCGTTTTGTGTCTGGCTTTCTTCATCGGAAAAAGAGAAGCCGACAAAGCTATCGCTGGTGTGCAGGGTCTTGTCCAAGAGCTCATCCACTATGAGGGGCGTTTTTCCCCCCTCTTCCACCGTAACCAAATGGACCCGGCCCGCTTTTGCGCCTTTTTGCGTGTAGACCCGATATTGTCCGGGAAAGAGTTTGATGTTGAAGGAACCCAGTCCGACATAACGCTCGTTGATGAAAATTGTGGCTCCAGCGCCAGCGGCAATTTGCAATTCTCCTCGCTTGTGCTCATTCATCTCGCGGATAACCTTTCGATAAATTTCCGCACCCTCGGGCCCGTAATCGCGCCTGCTCACCTCTTTGTCCGGGAATGAACGAATGTACTCGCCCATGACCTCACGCAATTTGTCCGTGTTGCCGAGCCGATGGTGCGCCATAGAAAGGGTGATAAGCGCGCCGTACATCAAATCGCGAACCTGCTGCTGGGTCGCCATCGTAGCCGGACGTTGCAGCAATAGGGCGAGCCCTTTGCCCGCAAAGTCGATAGCGCCTTCAAAACGGCTGGTGCTGTACGCGAGTTCTCCATCGAGAATGAGTTGGCGGATCTTTTGAATGTCTTTTTTACTCAGCTTCTCTGGCGTGATGGAGTGTCGCGCTTGAATTCGCGAACCAACTACCGAGCTGCCTCGAAACCCAGCCTTCTTCAGCTCGTCCAAGAGCGGACCGACCAAGTGATCCGCATCGCGCGGGCGAGGCCCGACATAACTCTCCAAAACCAGCCCTCTCTCACCAACCTCATCGGCAGCGGCTGAGCCAGCGAAAGTGCCAAAGAGAAGGGGCAGCAAGAGGGAAAAAGAGCAAATCGCAACTAGTGTTCGAGTGTTCATCATCATTACTTCATTGTTTCCAAAGTGGGGGAGAGTAGCCTAGGTTGCTGGTATTGAACTCGTCCAACGGTAGGCTCCTAAAGAGCCTCATCTGCGCCCATGTCGTGGCGGATTCCCATCGGCCGCTTGTCGCCGTCAAAGTCGATATCAAGAGTATCGGTATCAACCTTGTCAATGCACGCAGAGTTTGGTTTTAGGTGGTAATCGCCATTCGCGCCAGCAACTGGGTTGACAAATTCTGGCTCAAAGTCTGTCATTCCCTCGACGCTGGAAGAGACAAAGCTGCAATTTGATAAACCGACATTGCTACTGATGGGAACAGCATCCCAGAGGATGTTACCGAGGGCTTGGATAGGCGCGGCATTGTTGGCATTGCACGACATGTTAATCGACGTGGAACTACCACGATTTCCAGCAATAGTGTTGAAGTCGAATCGCTGAGAAGTAGGATTCGCCAGTGATGAGTTGAAGATTGCTACACCTCGACCGGATGAGTTTTGGACATCACCGTTGTTTACGAAGAAGTTGTTTGTGATATCAAAACTTGAGGTACTCAAGTTCAACCCAGATTGTAGATTGTTGGAGATATTGGACGAGCGCAGTGTGGTGTCGCAGTTCGAGATTTTTACTCCTGTTGCAAAACCGGACACCGAGGAGTTACTGATCGTGAGAGTGCTTCCACCGGAGCAACGTATTCCCTCAAAGCTACTGTCGAAATTGGGAGCAGTGTAGTCACCAATCAATGTTGTTCCGCTGATATCGGCGCTTCCGCCATTTTTTACTTGTACAGCTCCGTCAAGGCCGGTTGGGTTTGTAATTGTAGAATCAATGAGAGTTAGGGCACAGGAGGACGAAATCGCAGAGCTACCGCCCCCAAGGGTGGAAATGGAGTCGAGAAGTAGTGTTCCTGAGTTGTTTAGGCAACGAATCACAGAGTTATTCTGGAAAGTCCCTGGAGAGCCAAAGTCGATACCAAAAATCGAGAGGCTGGCGGAGTTTTCAACTGATACAAGCGGAATGTCGGAGTCGACTTGGGCATTGGAGTAGTCAAATACCACTGTTCCCATTGCGCGCAACACACGAGTTCCGCCCGTAAAATCGAGTTGTTGGCTGTAAGTGCCTGCCTGTATCCGCAACTCGTTGCGCGCCTCGGTAGTTTCCGAAAGTCCGAGGGCAACGCTGTTGCAGGGATTGTCTTCCCGTCCACAGCCCGCGTTTGCTGTACCGTCAGTGGCAACATAGACAAAGCGCAAGCTGTCGACACAATCGCCCGCCTCGCAAAGTCCGTCGCACTCGCTGTCCGAAGTGCAAGCGCCGCAAACAAAGTTCTCGCATACCGCTGCTGTGTTGTCCGCACAGTGCCCGGACTCTCGGCACTCGACACAGGCGCCTGCGTCACCACAGAAGGCCAAATCCGGGAAGTTCTCAAGGCACGAGGCATTGCCCGCTGCGTCTTCAGTACAAGAAAAGCTGTCACAGCTATTTGTCATGGTGTTGCAGGTAGTACTGCCTGTACAGTCGGAGGTATCCAAGCACTCGACGCACACCCCACTGGAGGCGTCATTCATACAAATGGGCAGAGTTGCGTCCTCGCACGGCACAACGGTGTTGCAAGCATTGGCAGACGGTGGCGCGATACAGGTGTTGTTGGCAATATCACAAAATGGGATGTCCGACTGCTGGTCGCAAATAACGGTGGAATCACAGAACGAAGTATCCTGCTCTGGCGTGGAACACGCGCTAGCGAGGGCAAGCGTGAGAGCGAGATATAGTGTCCTGGTATTCATGGGGGAATTCGCTTAGAAATGAGCTTAGGTTCGGCTGGGGTATCGCCAAACTCTGGCTAGAGTTGCGTGGATTTCAAAAAAAGTCTTTTTTTGTTCGTCCCCGTCTCCCTGACCCGGCGAGAACCAAGCCGTGCCGGAGCAGCGATGTCGTTATTTAGGTCGCTAGTTCGCTCCGCCCCTCAACGTTGCCATCTCCGCACCCGAGTAGGGTGAGGGTGGCGAGAGCGAGTATGGATGTTTTCATGGAGGGAATGTTGTACGGGCTAGTTGGCTTCGTGAGCGCCCATGTCCGAGCGACCGTTGCCCGGACGAGCGTTGCCGTCAATATCGACGTTCAGTGTGGCGGCAGGGTCGACGGCATCAATGCCAGGGGACGCCGCAGGAGTGATTGTAGACGGAAGTCATCGTTAGTTGGGTCAACGAAAATAGCATTGGCCGATAGGTTATCTGTTTCTGTGCCAGTGTTTCCAGTTGAGTCGCTATCAACAAGTGAATAGCTAGTGATGCAGCCATTTATGAGACCTTGAGAACTGAGGTCACGTAGCATGAAGATGTTGTTTGAGGCATTGAGATTCGAAACATCACAAAAGAGACCAAAGCCAGAGGTG
>JAESTW010000174.1 GCA_016763395.1 Kofleriaceae bacterium | reverse complement strand
ATCTTGATACTCTGACTACCAGCTGAGGCGACATAGGAGCTTACGCCATTGCCACTTGCGTCAACAATCCAAAACATTTTCCCCGCCGTACCAGAGAAGCTATTGATGCTGTTCGAGCTTATGGTACGGGTCTCGCCACTCCCAAACCTAGGCTTTTTACCTAGGAACAATTTTACAGTATGCGGACACTCGCTCTTTAGTGACATCGAGAAAAAGGTACTTGCGGCTGGACTCGGTGCCGAACGGGCTCGCTCAGCCTGACGCGAATCACGGGCTGCCTGGGCTTGTTGTTCTCGCTTTAGGCGGGCGAGATCTTCACGGTCTTGCCTGGCTCGCTCCTGTTCCGCCTCCAGCCGTGCCCGTGCCCAACGCGCATCACTCTCCTTGAGCATTGTTGCGAGCTTGGATTTGCTAATCTTTTTCTCGAAGAGCTGAACGCGCAGCGACCCCGTACCGATGTTGCTGGTATTTCCCATCGTCCAAAAACGGATTTGAGCGCTGGTGTCTGCATTGGTACATCCGAGCTTGTTGGAGAACGAACGCATGTGTAGAAACGCACCGTGCCGCGGAGCCAATATCTCCAAGCCGTCCGAGTTCTCTATCTCTTCGGTAGGCCCCTTCAAACTTCGGTTCCCGAGTAGTCGGTCCCCAGACTTGAGAGCAATATAGAGTGAATGAGAGGCGTCCTGACTGAAGCTCGCTCCCTCTTCCATAACAACAGTCATCGCGTAGCAGCGGGCGCTCTTGGTAGGCAATACAAACTCTGCTTGCCCAAGTTCAAGTATCCTCGGTGCCCCAAGCGGCTTGTATCCTTGCAGAGATTTCCTCTCGTTTTTCTCCATCTTGTCCGGAGACGGGCCTGACCTTTCCGCATTGCCCGTGCCCAAACGAATCGCAAACACCACTGAGGGGTTGGATGCGAAGTACAGCGCGTTGGCACCCATTTCACTCGCGCGAGCACGATACTCGGCTTCAAGAGCGCGCTTTTGCCTACTTCGGACAGCTCCATTGACGGCCATCGCGGCTAGCACAACATGGGGCTGTGTAGCACTAGGGTACTCAGCAGAAGCAAAGAGTTTGGTTCGAGTCTGCCCATCTTTGCGGTCTTGGTAAAAAAACAGCCCACGTGGCAATTCCTCTCGTCGGCGAAAGATATGGACCGCATCCGCTTCCACTGATTTGTCGAAACTTGTATCGCTCAGAACTTTGCTCTCAATGGCTGGCAAAGGTTCATCCCCCATGCCCTGGAGTAAGGCGCCGCAACCAGTTGAGAAAAGCGTGACTAGGCAAAGTGACAAGGAGAGCTTCATGCTTATAGGAGACAGGCAGTGGGCCGGTGTCGCGAGCCTCCCCCTATATACATGCTAACCAGCTAGAATAGCTCCGTTATTTTTCTCTATGCTCTTAGAGGGTCTTTTCTTTTCCATGGACCTCTTCCAATCCGTTGAGCATGGCAGCACGCCACTGAACAACGATCGAATCGCCCTGCACAAGTTTTTCCGTTTCATCCAAGGTCGCCTGTAGATCCGCCAACCAACAACAGTGATCAAAGGCAGAACGAATTCCGAGTTTTTCGGACATTTGAACAGGCGCCATCCATGCAATCATCTTACTGGTTTCGCCAGCAGCCAAAGCCCGGACAGCTACATTCCCCAGCCTAGACCCGAGTAAGCGGTCAAATGCGCTCGGGCGACCACCTCGGACAACATGGCCAAGCACGGTGATTCGCGTTTCAACAGTAGCAGCTTCTTTCTCCCCCAATTCTTCTATCAGCCGGACGTGCAAGCGTTTCTTGAGTTCGTCTGGGCTAATCCCAACCCCCTCTGCTTTGATTATCAACGTGCTACCGGCCATACTCTCGCCCCGACGTTTTCTAACTACTGCCGCGGTCGTCACCTCTACCACATCGTCCTTTGTCCGGCCCGACTCGGGAAAAAGCACCAAATCGGCACCGGAGGCTACTCCTGCGGTCATTGCCAAGTACCCTGAGTCACGACCCATCACCTCAACAATGAAGTTCCGGTCATGCGCACTCGCCGTATCGCTGATTTTGTCACAAGCTTCAACAATCGTATTGATTGCTGTATCAACTCCAATACACATCCCCGTGAGGCCGATGTCATTGTCAATCGATGCGGGAATCCCGATTACCGCTGGCGCCCATGCTCCAGCTTCTTCAGGATTGCAAAGCGCCAACGCGCCAGCAAGCGAGCCATTGCCACCGATCACAACAAGGCCATCAATGCCTTTTGCACGAAGTATTTTTCGAGCACGATCTCGGACAGCTACTTCGTGAAATTCCAAGCACCGAGATGAGTGCAATATTGTGCCTCCCTCGCGAAAAAGAGTCGCCACACGCTCGGCACTGAGCTCGACAAATCGCTCTTCGAGAATCCCCCGGTACCCCTGCTCGATGCCGATAACCTTCAATCCAAGAGAAAGTCCGACCATGGTCACCGCTCGAATTGCCGCGTTCATGCCCGGTGCATCGCCGCCACTGGTCAAAATTCCAATTGTCTTTACATTGCTCACTTGGCCATTGCATCACAGGAGAGTAGAGTTAGGGAACGATGGCCGCCCGATTTGCAATCTTTTGCACGCTCCTCATGTTGAGCAGTTGCACCAAGCCGCTGCCCAGCCGCGTGAGAAGCAGTCGTGGCACCTGCGAGACGACCTGCGCGACCTACGATTATTGCAAAGGCAACACGGATGAAACTCGCACCCGTATCTGCGTGGCGGAGTGCAGAAGTATTTTTAGCGAGGACGGACGTGTAGATGAGCAAGCCTTACTCAATTTGCAACGCCTCGACTGCCCAGATTTGCTGGCCTTTATTGAAGGGCCACAGAAGCACGAGATTGGCGCCGACTCGGTTTCGCCGCCAGCACGGAAACCGTAACCCGATTTCGTCCGGCAGCCTTCGACTGATACATAGCAGCGTCAGCCACCTCAAACAACTCGTCTCGTGACGAGGCTCGTACTCCGTACATTGTAGCGACACCAACACTGGCTGTAACACAGAGTTGCCCTTTGTCGCTTATCACCCGGGCAGCCTCGATCGCTTGTCGCATGCGGTCGGCCACAAGTAGTGCGCCCTCTTCCGAAGTTCCCGGTAGGACCACGGTAAACTCTTCTCCACCGAATCGCGCGGCCATATCTCCAGCGCGAACGTTGTCCAACAGCGCTTGTCCGACTGCACTGAGAACCAGATCGCCTGCAGCATGTCCGTAGGTATCATTGAAGTGCTTAAAGTGATCAACGTCTATCATAAGCAGGCTTACTACTGAGTTGTCCCGTTCTGCCCGCGCCATTGTATGCCGGAGAAATTCCTCCAAACATCGTTTGTTCGGCAGCTTGGTCAAGGCGTCAGTCATCGCAAGCTCTTCAAGTTCTTCGTTGGCACTTTGCAGCCTTTGCGCCAAAAGGTCTTTCTCGGAGATCACGTTTTCCAATATTCGCACCAGCTCTTCGTACTGCTGATTGAGCCGTACTAGACCATTTTGGGCCTCGTGAACCAGTTGCTCAAACTCCAGCTGAGTTGAAATCTCGCACTCCATCGACTGGGCCGAATCCCGGACAGACTGTGGAAGCTCGGCCAATATGGCTTCGAATACGGCTTCTTCCAGTCCAATACTCGCTGCCGCGTCTCGGGCAACCGCTACCAATTCTGCTGGGTCCCCGCCTTCAAAGACAGCCGCGATTCGTTCTGCTAACCAGGCCGCGCGAGCGAGTAGATGCTCCGGTGGAGAATCGTCGTGATGATGTTGAATCGCATCTACCGTCTCCTTTGGCAGGCCGTAGTCCGACGCCAATTTGCTCCCTACAACAGTGTGCGGCTCCCATGAGATCGCTCGCTCCCGGAGAATGCGATGAGCTGCCGGTGACCGGACAATTCTTGCGGTTGCGCACAAGTCACCGTTAGCGTGAATTAGATAGCCAGCATCGAGAAACAGTCCGGTTGTGAAATACACATCTCGATCACTGGCACCCAAGCCTACCGCAATTGCGCGACACGCCAGCGCCCGCCGAAGTGAATTGGCCATGATCGCTTGGCCTTCTTCCCCGGGTGGAATCATATCTGTCAGCATTAGCGCCAAAGCGATATTGCGAAGTCCTCGCAATCCCAAAATAGCCGCAGCCCGTCCGACGTCGGACACTGGATGGGACAGTTGAAAAGCAGGGCTGTTAACCAAGGCAACGATGCGCAAGGCCATTGCCGGATCGGACTGTGCCATCTCGGCAAGCTCGGACACAGTGACATCATCTCGCAATGCTTCTTGAACGATTTTCGCGGCTGCTACCGACGCTGGCTTTTTTGACGCACGATTTTTAGCGGGCATGTGTGTCTGATACGGCTCTCAAGGCTATGACTTTATAGAAGAAATACGAAAATCTGAGTTCGGGTGAACCGCGCTTTGATTCTCGCCAGCTCCAGTCGGACTTACGACAATGCAAATTATTGAAATAGTCACCTATTTTCAGTATGTTACTGGGCATGCTGGGAGTTCCTAGTGGTAGAATGGCCACTGGCAATGGCGCTCAATAGTAATAAGCTGAGCCTATGGTCCGGGATCGGACTGTGCATTGCCAGCATGATCGGCTCCGGAATTTTCCTGAGCTCTGGCTACATGGCTCAAGAAATGTCCCCGGCAGCGATTCTTGCGGCCTGGGCGGTGGGCGCTGCACTCGCCATGTTGGGGGTTGCAACCTACGCAGAACTGGCCAGACAAATACCTCGCTCCGGTGGGGAGTACCGGTACATACGAGAATTACTTAGTCCAGCATTGGCTTATGTTGCAGGCTGGGTAACTATAGTAATTGGCTTCGCTCAACCGACAGCTATCAATGCGCTTGCCGCCGCCACGTTTCTCAGCACCATTGTGCCGATCGCTCACGCAAAACTTTTTGCTGGCATTGCAATCGTGATCCTTTCACTCGGACACGCGTTCGGACAAAATTCATCCAAATGGTTGCAAAACGTTTTGGTCATAGCCAAAATCGCATTGCTCCTCGGTTTCGTTGCACTTGGCCTGGTCGCAGGCAATCACGCCTGGCCAACGTGGCAACCACCTACGGGTTCGACAAGTATTGGCGCATTTGTCGGCAGCCTATTTTACGTCAGCTACGCATCTAGCGGGTGGAACATGACAGCCTATGTGTCGGAACGATTTGCCAACCCGAAACGAGATGTCGGACGCTCCATGTTCTTCGGATGCCTACTCGTCGCCTCTTTCTATATGCTAGTTAACTGGATCTTCGTCGCCAACTTAGATCCGGCACAAGCCTCGGTGGTTATGCAATCAGGCCAAGCCACTCTCGGACACGCTGTTACAGAACAGCTCGCAGGATCTACTGGAGCTCGTTTTATGTCCGTACTGGCAGTAATGACCTTCCTGTCCGCGATGAGCGCAATGTTAATGATAGGACCTCACATCGCCGCAACCATGGCCGAGGATGGCGCATTGCCGCGTATTTTCTTGGCCAAACCCGGACAAACGCCGAAGGTCGCGTTGCTCTTTCAAACCCTAGTCGCGCTTCTGGTGCTATCTCTGCAATCGCTAAAAGGAGCGCTAGCCTCTGTAGGTGCTACACTCATCCTCTTCTCGGCGTTGGCCGCTCTTTCCCTACTGGTAGCCCATTTCCGCAACACCTTGCCCACACCGGCCAGAGTGGGCAGCTTGATAGCCGCCTTTCTGTACGCACTATTCTCATCTTGGCTGCTGTATTTCGCATTTCGAGATCAAGCTCAATTGCTACCCTTCTTGGGAACCATCGTGCTCCTAGCACTACTCGCATATTGGATCTCTAGCTCCAGATCGGACGAATAGAATTTTTATTCCACCACAGAACATGATAAGCTTCATTACCGTTGTTAACGACAAAGATCATTATTTACTCCGATTTGAACTGTCCATTTTGCTTCGCGTTGAACGAATGGGTGTCCGAAGCAAAACAAGCCAGATTGGTAAAATGGCGCGGTATTGAGCATATGCCGGAGCTTGTCATTGGAGAAGTTGCCTGTGATAATGTCCGAGATGACCTGGTCAACGAAGTCGGTATCGTGAACACTCGAGTCGACAATATCGAGTTACATGTTCCTGATTATAGGCCCAACACCGGTCTCGCCTTGTCCATGCTTGTCGCTGCCGAGGAGCACTGCCCAGAGTCTGCAGCGGACTTGAGAATGGCTCTTTTTCGAGCGCTGTGGCGTGACAACAAAGATATTTCAAACCCCGAAGTTGTGCAGTCAATCATGAAAAAATTCGCCTCTGGCTTGGGCACCAACTTGGACACAGACTTCTCGGACTACGCACTTCAAGTCTCCCGAAACACCGAAGAATGGCGGCAGTTTGACCGAATCCCAACTCTGAAGGCACCAACTGGGGCTACCTATCTCGGACTTGGCGATCAGCAAGCTCTCTCTACATTCATGGGGTCTGCGCTATTTGATATTGAACGTGAATATGCGTGCTACCCTAAGAACTAGGTGACCTGTGTCTGAGGCCCCGAAAGATGCTGATGTATTGCTCATCGAGCTAGCCGCACTTCGTAAAGAAAATTCGTCTCTTCGCCGACAGTGCGCCTCCTTAGAGGATGATATGAGTACCACTCTGGCGCAGCTTCCCCGGCT
>JAESTW010000173.1 GCA_016763395.1 Kofleriaceae bacterium | reverse complement strand
CGCCGCCGTGTCCGATTAACCCGTAACGTCCGAGATTGACTTCGTCGGGTTCATCGTCGTTCGGAAGCGCCTCGTCGTCCGGGGCCGTGGTATCGCCCTTGTATGGATTCACTGGCTGTGAATCATCAGAATCGCCTTTGGGGTCAGCGTAGGGATCAACAGGATTGTCCGAACCGTCGCCGGAATCACCATAGGGGTCAATAGGAGTATTGTTCTCGGATATTTTTGGCAACCCGGAGTCCAAGTCTGCCACTCCGAGTTTTTCGTTGCAACTGCGCAACATTCGCAGCGCGTCGGCCGAGCGATTGCCTTTGGGACCACGCTCAAGAGACTCGATGAACATCTTCTTGGCGTTGCCGTAGTCGCCCTCTTCAAACAGGGTCATGCCGCGATCAAAGAGCGCTGCCGAGACTCCTTCGTCTACGTCTGGTGAACTAGTACTCTGCGCGTGTGCTTCGGCCGCGGGAGCCACAGCGCTTCCCACTAGTCCGGTGGCCAAGACAAAACGGAAAAGTAGCCCTTGGTAGTGGGTTGCGAGCTCTCGCTTATTGCTTGCCGGTGTCTTTGTCGAGTTTGTACGCATATCTTCCCATCAAGACGGTCTAGTATGCATAGCAAAACACAATTCGCTATGCAATGCGCTGTCACACACTGCGATCTCAATCACGCTTTGACAATTGGAACCGATTCGGTATGTCCACGCCAAGCTTTTCCTTTAAAGAACAAAAAGAAAACTTGGATAATGGAGGCGGTTGGCACTGCCAGTAATGCCCCAGTTAAACCGAAGCTATGCTCGCCGAGAACAAGAGCGAAAATCACGAGTACTGGATGCATTTTGGCAGCTGTACCAATGATCTTTGGATTGAGTAAATTCGCTTCGATAAAGTGAATCCCAACAATCCAAGCGACCATAAATACCGGCCGACTGAAGTCTAGTCCTTCGTCGCCAGAGACTAGCGCTACCAGTACGACAGGGATCGTCGACAAGATTGAACCGAAGATAGGAATAAGACTGAGGATCGCGGCTACAATCGCGAGGATCAAGCTGTAGTTCACCGAGAAGATCAGCAGCCCAATATACGTGAACACGCCGTTGACTAGGCAAATGATCAACTGCCCACGGATGACTCCAGAGAGCCCGCGATCAATTCCCTCGACGATCACATCGTAGTCATCGCGGTGTTTTGATGGGAACAACCCTCGGACAAAGCCATGGATTTTGGGCAAATCAAGCATGATGAATGCAGCGATCATCAGAACTAGGAAGAACTTAAAAATACCGTTTAGCAGGGCTGCGACAAATCGCTGTCCGAGTTTGACGACCTCCCCCAATTGCCCTTTGAGCCCACCGACCATGCCTTTGGCCCAATTGCGAATTTTGTCCTCGAGCTGCAAGGGCTCACTACTCATTGGACTTGGCGTAATCGTGTAACCGCCCTCAGGCGTAGGAGAAACCAGCAGGCCGGACTCTTCCAATTGTACCGCCAGTCGCCCGTCCGGTAATGGCGTGACCACAAATTGCGTACCTGGCGGCAGTGGCATGTCTGCGACAACACCATTGTCCGCTTCGACGGGCATAGGTGTTTTGAGAGAGGGAAAACGTTTCTCGAGCCAATGCGCAGCATCGGGTGCCCACTCGTCGTTAATTTTTTCAACCAACCCCGGCGCCTCTTTGCCAATACGCGCAACATCTTTAGACAAGCGTGGCAGGAGCAAAAACATAAAGGCTGCAATCGCGCCAATTAAGACAAAGTAGCAAAGGAGAATTGCTGCCCCATTTGGCATTCTCTTGCTGCCATCACTGCGTGTCGACATACGCCGGACAAGCGGCGTGAGAATGTACGCGAGCAAGGTCGCCAAGATGAAAGGCAGGACGACGTGGCGAGCGAGTATCAGTATAAATATACGAAACCCGAGGAAGCCCCAGAGCTTTGCAGAACGCTGCCAAAATGCCATGACGCCCGGATTGCGATCGCGCCAACGGCGACTGCCCGCCTCCCCCTTGCCTTCTTCTCCTTCTCCAGGAGTCGCTCCTTCTCCTGGAGTAGAGGGCGTGTCATCGTTGTCCTTGTCATCAGCCACGGTGGTATCGAGTTAACCACCCTTTGCTGTGCCTCACCCCTCGGGAGTCTACAATTCCGAGTCGTGATCTGATTTTTCTTTGCGGCCGCGAATCGCGCCAACTGCGCCGGAAATCCACTTGCTTGCGCGCCCAAGTGTCGATCGTCTTTCTGCTGCTGCGGACAATACATCGGTGGAAAGCCCCGACTCCAAAGACGCTTCTGGTAGCGAGTCCCCTGAGATGAGTTGGCTTGCAACACGGCTTTGTTGGCGTCTATCCCGCCTGCGCTGAGACGGCTGTTGCTTGCTGAGCCCCATGTCCAACGCCGCAGCCTGCCAGTGACGACAATGGCTACAGCGCCAAAAGAAGTAGTCATCCCGATGGCCACACTGCGAACAACGCCAACTGCCACCGAGCGCCGAGTCGAGTGCCCCCTGTCCGCCGACTAGTGCCGCAAGTTGTAGGCGAACCTCCTCGGAGTCTCCCTCGTCCAGCGCCAAGCGGGCCGAGGCGACCCGAGCGGGCAATAGTTCAGGGCAAGACTTCGTAACTTTTCTCAGGCCAGACTTGGCCTCAGCACCATCGATTGTCATCCGCATTTCGGCAGCGGCCAAGAGCAAGAGAGGCTCTCCCCCGAGTTCAATTTCAATTTGGTCGAGCACTGCGATAGTCTCTCGAGTTGCTGTTGACTCAGAATCTTCGCTTGTTTTATCGTCGAGGCCCTCGAGTTGAGCGGCGTGCAGTGGACCGGCCAAGTAACTCACCAGCTCTGGCCGAATTGTCAGAGCACGGGAGAGAGCCAGGCTGGCCTTTTTCCAGTTGCCCTTGGCGGCTGCGAGTTCAGCGCTCGAGACGAGATAGTGAGGTGTCTCCAGGCCATCCTTAGACGCCTCTTTGAGCAATTGATTGGCCGAGTGCAAGTCATCCCGCTCGATGGCACGTTGTGCCGCTGCGCACAGCAAATGGTGAGAATGAATCCCGGACGGGCCATTGGCTTGGTTCTCACCAGAGAGCTGGGCGATCTTTGCACACACGCCAGCCGCTTCGGCAAAGCGTCCCTGCTCTTCGTACAGACTCGCCAATGCCTTGAGCGCTCCTTCAAACTTGGGTTCTTCTTCGATGCAGTTTTCCATCGCTCGAGTTGCCCGGCGCGGCATGCCAGCAGCGCGAAAGTCCAGTCCGAGTTGGTAGCGCGCCCGCAAGCAGATTTTACGATTTCGGTGTTCGCGCAACTCGATGGCTTGATGCACTCGAATGGCACGCTCCCACTCCCCGCGCCCGCGAAAAAGTGCTCCCAGCGCAAAGTAGGGTTCTACGTCGTCGACGTTGTCCGCAACCACTTTGACAAGCTCGTCAATTGCGTCGTCTTGCTCCCGCTGCAAGACCAAATTGAGCGCGCGAATGTACGAGTCAGCGTGCCTAGCTTTGCGCTTGAGCGAGCGGTCGTCGGGAACGTAGTAGCGACCAACCAAGATGCCGGCGGCCATGCAGCCAACGCCGAGGGCCAAGAGCAAGATCGCGGTCATGAGGAATATCCCATCGACCCTCGCTCCTCACCAAAGGCCAATACTTCTGCCGCTTCTACATCGGGTAGCTCTGGTAAATCTTCTAAGGGCGCCGGAGCTGTGAAGGGCAAGTTGCGCAGCTCTGTGAGTTCCCGCTCCAGCTTGGAGATAAGCGCCTCGTACTGTCGCCTTCGCCAGACATAAAACATGCTCCAAACGACGAGCGCGACGATGGCAAAGAGAGACACAAGCCAACCTGCGATAAGCGCGGGAATCCACAGCTCTAACTCTGGATTACCAAAGAGCGAGGTGAGCCATGGCGGAACCGTGACCGGCGTCCAACCTCGATTGGCCCACAGAAAAAGTCCAATGCCGATTCCCAAGGCGAGCAGAGACACAATCAGTGCCCCAAGCGCGACTATGCGAAGCCAACGTACCATCGTCTAGATATTGTACATTGACTCGAGCGATAGCCGAACTTTATGCACCCGGATATCGCCCCAGAACGAGAAATGCCGACCATAAGGCCGGCACTCTCTTAACTACTTATAGAGGTAGTATCTATTCTTCTTCTGACTCAGACTCAGG
>JAESTW010000172.1 GCA_016763395.1 Kofleriaceae bacterium | reverse complement strand
TTTGGGGCACTCTATACCTTGTCGGACTTACTGCGACTATGGCAATACCAATCGGCGTTTGTACGGCGATCTACCTTCAGGAATACGATAGTAATCCCCGTTTAGCGGCCTTTATCGAACTAAATATCGCAAACCTGGCCGGCGTACCATCGGTCATTTACGGTCTACTAGGATTAGAGTTATTCGTACGTATCTTCGGCATGGGATCCAGTATACTGGCGGGTGCTTGTACGCTAGCTCTCTTGGTTTTGCCAATCGTCATCATCTCCACACGCGAAGCGCTTCGCACGGTACCCTATGAACTGCGAGAAGCAGCCTTAGGTCTCGGCGCTACCCGGTGGCAAGTCATTCGCAGAGTTGTACTGCCGCTAGCCTTGCCCGGAATATTGACCGGCGCAATCCTCTCGGTATCACGAGCAATCGGCGAAACAGCTCCACTCATTTTGATAGGAGCCGTTGTTTTCATCACCTTTACGCCAGAGGGCCTGGACTCGCAGTTTACCGCGTTGCCAATTCAAATTTTCAACTGGGTATCGATGCCGCAAAAAGGCTTCCTGGAGAACGCCGCTGCAGGGATTGTTGTTCTTCTAGTAACTCTTCTCATTATCAACCTAAGCGCGATTCTCTTGCGCAACCATTTTCAACGAAAAAGGTACTAGCATGTCGCAAGTTAGTAACGCACCAAAAGTAGTTCCCGAGCCAATTGAATCCAAAGTCGTCGCCAAAGGGATCAAGGCTTGGTTTGGGGACAATCAAGTCCTCAAGGGAATCGACATGGAGATTCCCCAGAACGAGATCACGGCGATCATCGGCCCGTCCGGGTGCGGAAAGTCGACGTTTATTCGATGCATCAATCGAATGCATGAACTGGTCGACATCGCCCGCTTTGAAGGAGAACTACTTCTTGATGGTAAGAATATTTATGACAACGATGTCGACCCGGTTCTCCTGCGCCGGCGTGTTGGCATGGTCTTCCAAAAGCCGAACCCATTTCCCACGATGTCGATTCGGGACAATGTACTCGCTGGATTGAAAATGACCGGCCGGCTTCGCAAGTCAGAAGCTGGCGAGATCCTCGAGCGTTCGTTGCGGCAAGCGGCCTTGTGGGAGGAAGTAAAAGATCGACTTGGCCAGCCGGGTGGCGGCCTCTCTGGCGGACAGCAACAACGGCTCTGCATTGCGCGTTCTCTTGCCGTTGAGCCAGATATGCTTCTCATGGATGAGCCTTGTTCTGCCCTAGATCCGATTGCTACGGCGCGAATAGAGGACTTGCTCAACGATCTACGAGAGCACTACACCATTATTATCGTTACTCACAACATGCAGCAGGCGACACGTGTGTCGGACAAAACGGCTTTCTTTCTACATGGAGAACTGGTTGAGTTTGGTGCAACTGACACCCTATTTACTCACCCAAGTGATTCTCGTACAGAAGACTACATTACCGGAAAATTTGGATAATGCCTGGATCTAAGAAACATACCAATCGCGAATTTGAGGCGGCACTGAAAGTGATTCGCGACAAGTTGGTGTCAATGGGCGAGGCCGTCGAAGAGATGATCGGTACTTCGGTTGACAGCCTGCTCAAAGCGGACAAAGAACTTGCCAAGAAAACGATTGCACGCGACCACCATGTCAATCGGCTCGAGGTTGACACTGACGACTTGTGCTTGGTCCTACTCGCAAAACGCCAGCCAATGGCCTCAGATCTGCGCTTTATCACCCTCGCGATGAAGATGGTCACCGACTTGGAGCGCATTGGCGATCTTGCAGTAAACATCAGTGAGCGAACCTTGGCTCTCGATGGCTTCAATGCCGAGATTGTTGGTCCCATTCTCGGACGAATGGCGAAAATCAACCGGTCGTTGATTCGAGACGCTATTGAATCATTCATTGAAGAGGATCCAATCCGAGCAGAGACGGTTATCAAGCGGGACTCAGAGGTTGACCAGCTTTACTTGCGCGCTTGCAATGAGGTCCGGCAGCGAATGAAGAGCGAAGAGGCGTACCTCGACCACGGCATTCACTTGCAAGCCGCCGCGAAGTTTCTAGAACGCATTGGCGATCATATTACCAACCTAGCAGAGCTCGTTATCTTCATGGTTTGGGGCAAAGACATCAGGCATCTGGGTTCCCGCGGACAGACGGACTGCTAGCGTCCCCAAAAATCTAGTTGGCCTCAATGGGCCCGGTTGCCACTGGTTCTGGGCTCAGTCGCGATCTGGTCCCATGAGCAGTATCATGTAGGATATTGCAGTGCCTATCAATAGGTCTTCATGTCCGTCGCCGTCAAAGTCTCGGACAAATAGACGCGGGCGCTCGCCTCGTTGTTGTCCGGAAATAGCTGCTACACGCGCACCAGCGGCTTGCAATCCCAGGGAGATGAAGAGCCGATAGGTTGCATCCTCGCCGGAACCCAAGACGGATACGATGGCAGCGACGTCGACTAGGCCATCGCCGTCTAAATCCCCTGCCGCGGTACTGAGCGAAAAGCTAGGTGTGGCGTCGCTGGTAACCGGCTCTACCGCCAAGGCCGAGTCAGCGACAGTTGAAATACGAAAACGCACTATGTCGGTGCCGGATACACTAAGCGTTGTCGCTAGTAGTAGTGATTCACCATCATCTTCAATGAAGCCGACGGCGACCGGTATTACTCCCAGTGTCGTCGTGCGCGGCATTCCATCGACAATTGTCAGGAGAGTGGTGACTTGCCCAGTGGTGTAGACAACTACCCGCTGCAGTTTTCCAGATATCGTCAAACATCCACTGGCGATCGCTTTTCCTTCAATTGAGTTTTCAGAAAAAGGAGACGACTGCGTTTGTCCGGAGCTGTCAATGACGACTCGAGCGTCGGAGCCAGTTGTAAGGAGAAAAGATTGAGTCGTGAGTGGCTCTTCGCAGTCCGCGAGTGGAAAGATACTTCGAACGGGATCTTTGGTCGAAACGGGGAAACCAGGGCCTAGTGAGCCATCTGCCCGAATTTCGACGATTCTCATTTGTCCGATTCCAAGGATACGATCGCGATTGGTCTCTCTGATAGCGACTATGCTATTGACCTCGCTAGGTAGCGGAGCACTAGTCACGGTCACGAAATTCGAAATCGTGTTGTCATAGTACTGCACGAAGACCTGGCGCTTTTGGTCGGCGTTTTCCCCAGTGAGTGCAGCGAAGCCAGTTTCACCGGAAGGACCAAAGCGTCCGACTTCATAGACAGGGGTTAGTTCCCTCGCGTCAATATTGGCCGCGTTGGGAAGCGGTCCGGTAAAAGTGTTTGCAGGACTAGGGGAGCGAAATCCTATCAGTACGGGAACATCTCCGCGGTTCCATTTTGCGCGGATGTCCACGGCGATAGGCCCTGGGTATGCAAGCTGTCCGATGACAATAGCCAGCTTGCCATCGCTGTCCGTCAGTTCAATTGTTGTTTGGGGCTCACTTCCCGAGGATGTCCGAGTCCATTGGACTTCGATATCATTGGTGGGCGTGCCCAATACATCGGTAATCAGAACTTTCGTCGTGCGTCCGGGAAGCTCTGTCGGCGCAAGTGCAGGCAGGACCACGACGGTAACCGGCTCTCCGCTAATTTCGACCTCTTGCTTCCCCGATACGTCTCCGCTTTCAGCGCATCCTGCGATAATCTGTTCACCGGCCGGGTCGTAGCCTCGTGCCCAGAATAGCTTCTTTCCATTCCGCGGAATAGCGTCCAACGCCCCATTTCCGCGAGTGGAAAGGCGTACTTCTTCGACCGTGTTCGCGCGTACAAACTCCTCCGTGACAAGGCCGAAAGCGATATCCTCACATCCGAAAGGTGCGCCCTGAGGAGGCACGATGACGGACAGAGGTACCGAGTCAACTCGATCTTGGTAGATGTCGGGAATGGTAAGTCGAACATCTAGGCTCGAGTCATCACAGGAGGCTGCAAATACAATTGCAAGGAGGAGCAAGTTGCGCATTGGGAAATACTACCGAATCTTCGTCGGCAATGGCAGGACGGCTGTCACGTTGGCCAATTCTGAGATAGCGTTGTATTGTAGGTTAAAGGCCCGATGCGAAAAACGTTGCTACAAACAGGATTGGTCAATATGGGCGCCAAAGAGCGCGCTCTTCCCAGGTCGTGGATGTGTCGGGTGTTGAACGACAAGGGCGATGGCAATAGCGTCGGACTGGGAGCGCGCGCAATTCGTGTTGGAGCCGATGGTAGTTGCGATCTAATACTCAGTGACCCGCAAGTGAGCCGACAGCATGCAGAGTTGTCCGCCACGCCTGACGGAATTCGGATTCGCGACTTGGGCAGCACCAATGGCACGTTTTGGCAGGGGTCCAGAATCACAGAAGTAACGGTGCCTGGTGGTTCTATTGTGGTGTTTGGCAACACTCAGGTGCAATTGGCGTCGGCCGAAGTACCGGTATTGCCGCCCAGTTCCCGCACATCCTTTGGCCAACTTGTGGGCGCTAGTATCGCGATGCGAGAACTCTATGCCATATTGGAAATGGCAGCACCGACAGAAGTCACCGTACTTATTGAGGGCGAATCTGGGACGGGCAAAGAACTTGTCGCAAACGCTATCCACACCCATTCTACCCGTTCGGGCGGACCATTTGTGGTTGTGGATTGCAGCGCTATCACAGAAGAACTCCTAGACTCGACACTCTTTGGCCATATTCGTGGTGCGTTCACTGGCGCGGACAGAGATCGCAAAGGTGCATTTGTGGAGGCTAGTGGTGGCACACTCTTTCTCGACGAGTTGGGAGAGTTACCTCTCTCTTGCCAAACCAAGCTTCTCCGTGTTCTTGAAGACCAGACGGTTCTGCCAGTGGGAAGTGATAAGCGGGTTCGGGTCAACACTCGAGTTGTCGCGGCGAGCCATCGAGATCTGACCCAGATGGTGGCGGACAAGGAGTTCCGTTTCGATCTCTACTACCGATTGGCTGTTGTTCACGTTCAGTTACCGCCATTGCGAGAGCGTCCGGAGGATTTGCCAGCACTGATTGCAAAGTTCTATACGATGCGTGGGCTAGAAATGGGGCAAGTTGATGGGCCAAACCTAGAGCGAATGGCCAACTATCCTTGGCGCGGCAATGTCCGAGAATTGAGGAATCTATTGGACCGCGGGTGGGCGCTGAGCGGTCCGGACAGTCAGTTTCGAAGTCTCAAGCTGTGGATGCAGCCTGCTATTTCTACCGCCAGCAGCGGCCCGAGCATTGACACTTCGATAGGCTTCAAAGAGGCCAAAGAGCGCTGGAATGATGAGTTCGAGAAGCGCTATTTGGAACAGGTTTTCAAGCAGTACGGGCAGAACATCACTCACTCCGCTGATCACTCAGGAATCAACCGGCGGCACTTTAGAACACTTCTGCGCAAACATGGAATCGTTGATTAGCCTACCGGCAAAGGCGCTCGGAGACTACGAACTTCTCTATGAGATAAAATCGGGAGGAATGGGACAGATCTACCTGGCCCGAAAGCATGGCACTGGGGGCTTTGAAAAGCTCGTTGCGATCAAGACGATTTTAGGCGAATACAGCGCGCACCCAGAGCTACGCACCATGTTCTTGGACGAAGCGAGATTACTCTCTCGGCTCGATCATCCCGCAATCGCTCAGGTTCATGACTTTGGTGAACAAGACGACATGCTCTTTCTCGCCATGGAATACATCGCGGGCGTTCGCTTTGGTGATTTGAGGCAACTCGGCGCGCCTCCGGGCCTGATCGTTCGAGCGATAGCCCAAGTGTGCCGGGCTCTTCATGCGGCTCATACGTTACAGGATATCCACGGAGAGCCACTCAATATTGTTCACCGAGATGTGAGCCCGGACAACTTGATGTTTAGCTTTGATGGCAACGTCAAGGTACTCGACTTTGGAATTGCCCTCATTCGAGGACGACAAGCGCCAGTTACCGAATATGGTGCCGTAAAGGGAAAACCGCCCTACCTCTCGCCGGAGCAGCTAAAAGGGGAGCCTCTCGACGGGCGGAGTGACATATGGTCTATAGGAGTTGTTCTGTGGGAACTCCTTGTAGGTGAACACCTCTTCGATGGCGACTCGATCTACGCCATTGCTCGCGCGGTGGATGAGCAAGTCATCGACTCGCCGTCTACCAGGACGGGGTTTGTCTCTCCAGAACTTGATGCCGTTGTTGCCAAGGCCTTGGCGCGTGATCCGGAGAAACGCTATCCGAGCGCCCAGCATATGGCGAGCGATCTAGAGAGGCTCGCAGCCAAGATGCAGGCACCGAGCTGTGCTGAATTCGCCAGCCAACTACTCGGTGAAGAGCGGGCGAAACACAAACTATGGCTGCGAAGTATTCTGGTTGGCGACAAGGTTGCACCCGAAGCACCGACGGGACGCCCAGAAGGATTGGCGACCGTGGCTGGCCCCGGCCCGACCCCCTTGGCCGAGCCTAAGGCCGAGTCGATAGCCCGTGAGCTGACTTTAGGGCCGTCCAAAACTTCCTCGGCTCCAGTTTGGCTATTGGCTCTCTTGGCGCTTTCCCTGGCAGGTGGCGGTATTTGGATATTCTCGTCTCTTGGTGAACCGGCAATCGCAAGCCAGGTGTTGGCTGACGCAGGAGCTGGGCAGATCGCTCCTTTGGATTCTGGAAATATCGTTGATGCATCGGCTGCGGAGAACACGAAGCTCGCCGCGATACAGGATGCGGCAATGTCGGTTTCGCTCGTTCCCGATGCCAAGGTGAAAAGACGGACAAATGGCGGTCGGACACGGACAAAAATTACGGAAGTGTCAAAGCCCAAGGAACCCAAGGAGCAGGTAAAACCACCTCCGAAAAAGGATCCGCCCCCGGCAGTTGGTTTTGGCACAGTAACGATTGCAGCCAATCCCTTTGCGCTTGTCCGGATTGATGGCAAGGAAGTCGGCTCTACTCCGATCTTCAATCGAAAGCTATCCGCGGGGAAGCACACCGTAACCCTGATTCATCCAGACACTGGGGCAGTGAGACTGCGGAAGAGTTTCAATCTAGCGGCAGATGGTCACAGAAAAGTTATCGCACGCTGAGTTTGGCGGTGAGTTTGGTGACGAGCTTTGCATCGCCGGCAGCGTTTGCCGCACGAAGAGCCAACTCGTAGGCCCGCTCGGTTTGTCTGTTGCCAAGGTTTAACATCGCAAGTTCCAAGGCGCGCTCAGGGTCGTTTCCCTCGCCTAGGTAAAATTCTGTCGCATGGTCTGCGAAGGCCAGTGGGTATTTCTGCAATAGTTTGATGTATCCATCATTGGCTCGCTTTGCATACTTGTCCGCTCGCTCAGGATCGGAGTCCCGAAGCATCTCGGCCAAACGGCTCGCAGGCTCGGGGTCGACCGTGCTGTTCACGATTCTCTCAAGTCGGGCGATCGCCTGAGCATTTTCACCACGGGCAGATTCAAGCTCTGCCAAATGCACGTTTCCAACAATATACTGCGGCAGGAGCGCAACCGCGTTTTGATATAACTTGTAGGCCTGATCTGGCTTGTCCGCCATCTCACCCCACATCATACCTCGTTGAAAAGAAATCCACGCTAGAGGAAATGGTGAGACGTCTCGATAGCCCTCTTTCGCGTCTACATAGGCTACGTCCGCTTTTGCATAGGAGCCAGCGCTGCTGAGTGCTGAGGCTAGTGCAGTTCGGCTGGCGTACGAGGGCACTCGCGTTGCCTCCGCTGTCCGGAGACTCACAATTTCAACAGCGTCGTTACCACGAGCTAGCTCGATAGACTGGCGTGCCTGCGAGGTGCCATGAGCGCCCAGTGTTTCGGCGGCACTAATCTCGAGAAGGGCTTCATCAAAACGATGTACAGCTGACAGGACCTTGGCGTGCAAAAGCGCAACACGTCCGGCACTGGCGTGTTCTTTCGCATGTTGTTTTGCGTCTTTTGCGAGCGCCAAGGCCATGTCGAAATCATCATAACTACCCAAAAACTTGGTTCGATTCAGGAGTAGGTCGACCAAGACCTCCCGCGACCCAATATCCGAGGGAAATGTCTCAACTCGTCTCTGCATAGAAGAGATTTGGGCGTGCATATTGCGAAGAGCAATCGCGGGCGATGTGGTTCGTCGCGATTTTGCTCTCGTTACAGTCACTTCTTTCGACTCTTGTGAGGCTGAGTTGTCCGCTGCTTCTTGTTGGCTGGTTCCGCCCGTACAAGCCGCGCTAGCTGCTGCAATACCGAGGAGAATAGTTCGCAATGACAATTTCATGAGAGGCCTTTGGGTAACATTCTCAGGTGGAAACCAGAGAATGAGTCGAAAGAGAAAAGGCTGGCTGCCAAGGGGTTGGCGCCAGGATTTTCTCACTTTGAGGTTAGGAGTTGGGAGCACAGAGGAAGGGGAAGGTTGCACTGAAGCTGCAATCGTCCGCTGTAATTGTGTCATCGACGCCAGAAAGGATTCCAGCAGCCAATATTGAATAGCTTCGGTCGATAACGTCGTCGGCCGGCATGCGTCCACCGCATCCACCATCTCCAGCAGGCAAAGCGCCCACGACTTCTGCTTCAAGTCCCAAGTATACTCCGCATGTCCCGGACATCGTGTTCACGTAGAGTTGGTCGTCAGCCAAAATACCAGCAAGTCCGGCGTATCGGCCGTTGGGATTGGTATCGTCTGCAAGTAATTGGTTGCCACAGTTGGCGTCCAGAGAATCGAGGATAGCCAGGCTGGTCGCGATTTGTCCTTCGAAACTTGGCCACTCGGAAGGCCGAGCTGCATTGTAGGCATCCTTATTTACGCCTTTGGACGCGCCGTCGCCATTGAAAGTGTCAAGTGTGGCGGTACTGATAGCTGGTCGTCCGGTGCGATCGATTTGGTCGCCGAGTGCAGGTCGTCCGGGAAAGCCATCGCCACCATTGCTGCCATTGCTGCCATTGCTGCCATTGCTGCCATTGCTACCATCGCCGCCGTTATCGCCGTTTCCGCCATTGGTACCGTTCATTCCGTCGTCACCGGCGCAAGCACCAGCAAAAGTTGCCAGCGCGATACCCATTATGAGTGAAGTGGTTGTAATTTTAATCATGTCTGTATCTCCGAAATTGTGTAAGTGAAAGGAAAAAATGTCTGTCCGGGACTAGTTGGCTCGATGGGTACTTGCCCACACAGCGAGGACAGGACCGTTGCCGTCCACCAGGTCTTTGTCGATTTGAATTACAAGAGAGAGCACGTCGGAGCCAGCGAAAGTATTGCTAGCGGCTGCGCCATTGACTCCTGCTTGAAGTTGCCCAACCAGCACACCTGATGTTGCGACGTCAACATTCGGACAACCCTCGGCGTCGAATACCAGACTAGGAGCCGCTCCGATGACCGTAGAGACGGCGGTTGTAAAACCATTGAATTCCATGAAGAAAGGGTCGTCGCGAAGTCCGGCGAAGGCACGTACTTTGCCGCTAGCGCTAGTGATTCCTGCTACCGCGCTAGCGTCGCCCTGAACGTAGTCCGAGTTTCCTACCCAGCATGCGATTTGGCTAGCTGCATCAAACTCACAGATGATGAGAGTTTCGCGTTGCGCCATTCCGTATCCAGCAGAGCTGTTGACGTGGAATACGTATTGGACGGCGTCCGAGAATTGAGACTGTGCGCCGGCGAACGGGTTTACGTCCAAGATAAGGTTGAGCTTCGATGCGTCCGGTGTCATCCAAGCATACAAGTCAGTAACGTCCGCGGCTGATTCAGCGACAGCTGCTGGAGAATCGATGTGGTCGGCGGCTGAGCCAATTTGAGGGGCGGCCAGCAGTCCAAGAGCGAGCGTGAAAAGGGGGAGTTTAATGTGCATTTGATTCCTTAGTGGAGGGCGATGTGAAGTTGCGTTGCCCCGTTCACAAAAGCCCTACGGCCCCAAATGCAATTTGGATTGCTAGATTGAAAAAATAATAAATCTACTTGTGAGAGAGCCCGTGAAAGCTCGCTCTAATTTATGTCTGCGTGAGAGTCTTACCCTCGATGCGCTTAAAATTGTCGATGGGCTGCTAGTCTTGGCGATTGGCAGTAATCCACTTGTCTACCTTGGTCCACTCATTGTGCAGCCACTCGAGACGCTCTTCCTTGTTTTTGGGAACGTCCGATGCAGGTACCCGCCAAAACTTCATACGCAACTTTCGCTTATACAGGGCCCCACGAACGAAGTCGTTGAGTCCGTTAGCGCCCTCTAGTCCGGTATGGGCCAGGAATACAATGTCGATGTCCGGCCGGGCGTCCATGAGAGCGATGGTTCCTGCCGGACGCACGGGAAGCACACTGCTGAGGCTCTGGGCACGTGCCGCGGCAATAGGATTGTTTTTCTCGAGTTTTGAGACAATGCGCTTCTTCTTCTCGGGAGTGAATCGCGATCCCTCGGGAAAGAGCACGAGAGCGTCACCTGGGCCGATGCCCTCTAGGAGGTGCTTCATGTGTCCGATTTCTCGCTCGACATTGTTGGACCCACGCTTGATGAATGCCCGAGGACTTCTGTGTGAGGCGACTTCAACTAGCGCGTTCCAACGCAGTATGTCTTTCTGTACGATGCGCATACCCATGCCGTGCGCTTCACCGAGTATCTTGATTGGCAGAATAGTATCCAAGATACTAGCGTGTCGTGAAAGCAGCAAGATTGGCCCAGGAGCGCAACATTCGATATCGTCTAAGATAATCTCCATGCCGTAGATCTTCTCGGCAAGAGCGATACACCTGGGAATGAACCAGAGCTCTACCTTTAGGGCTATCTGACGTTTTCGCGCCGGGCTTTGCGGCAGGCCGTAGAACCAAGCAATGCCGAGCTGTGTGAGTCCGACGAGGTGTACGAAGAGTACGCTGAAGATATAGACGTGAAAGCGAAGTAGCAAGAGCGGGCGCCGGCGCAGGAGGTCCCGGACAATGCTGTATGGAATGAGCGGCACCAGCGCGACTCCGTACAAGGTCGTGATCAGAATCAAGGCAGGAATCGAGACTAGCCTTCGGCCCCACTTGGTGTGCGCGGGCTCTGAGTACATGCCCTCTTTGCCTGTGACGATCAAATGAGCGTCGCTGCCGACTGCGTTAACCGCACCTGGAACCGCGGATGCTTTGGCCATCATTGGCGCTGCTGATTCCTCGTGTTCTGTATTTGTAGGTGTGCGCAATCGATTGCTCGGGGGATTAGCGCATCATAAAAGCTTTTTAGGGCCTCTTTGCAAGCAAAAAAGGTAGGCGCAATGCCTACCTTTTCATGCCGAGCCTACGCTCTTGAGCTAAGAGTCCGAGTTTACTCAGCGGCGCGGCGCTTCAGCATCACCGCGGAAACCACCGTGAGTACTGCTGCATTGGCCACAAGCCAAAGCGAATCAGCTCCCATAAATCGAATGTCGGAGACCCCGGTGAGCACGTGAAAGAGGAAGTGACCCGCGACACCAAGTCCGAGGCCGGCAAGGATTGCTCGTGCCTTAGGGATTCCGCCAAGCAGCGCTATCAGTCCCAAGGGAACAAGCGCGCTATAGAAGAGCACGTTGCCATGTCCGATGCCGCCGAGCAGTGCCATATCCCATGCTGGTAGACCGTGAGTAAGAGTATTTACGCCCGGCAAGCTAGCAAGACAGCTAGAGATGTACGGCAAGAAGAAGAGGCCGCCAGAGCCTGCGAGCACGCCGCCAGCAAAGCCAGCACCGACGTTGATGCGCTTGCGAGTTCCGAAGAGAACGGCTCCGGCCAGAAGAGCACCTAAGAGAAACTGCCAAGCGCCAGTCTCAGAGCGAGCCTTGAGGATTGCCGCTTCGGCGTCGATAAGTCCGGCGCCATATCGTTCGGAGGTGTAGCCCTCGGGATGACTAGCAGTGTCTTTAAGAATCTGTTCAACAGCCTTTGGATCGCTAATGCCCTCGCCGACAATCAGCGCTGCAACGCCAGCAGCGTGAGGAGCTGCCATCGAAGTTCCCATGAATCCGAAGTAACCACTCTTTGTTGGGTCGCCGATTACGATTGTGTTTTGCATCACGCCGTCCGGCTCGCCATCACCACTTTGATCGACTCGCATGTTGCCACCTGGCGCTGCAATGTCGAGGTTCTTGCCGTAGTTGGAGTAGAAGGTTGTGCTCTTGTCATACTGGGTTGCAGCGACTGCCACAGCGCCTGGGTAGCCAGCTGGGTAGCCAAGCTTCTTCTTGCCGTCGTTTCCTGCAGCACAGATTACGGTGACTCCCTTGTCGTGTGCGTAGGCAACAGCCTTCTTGAGTACGCGAGAGGGAAATGGTCCACCGAGGCTCATATTGATAACGTGAGCACCTTCGTCGGCTGCGTAGCGAATTGCATCGGCGATGCCAGCGACAGATCCAGATCCGGAACCGGACAGAACCTTGAGCGGCATGATGGTGATTTCGCGGCCAACGCCAGTGACGCCTTTGCCATTGTGAGTTGCCTGCGCGATGGTTCCAGCGACATGGGTACCGTGTCCGTGATCATCGTTTGCGTGAGTTGTGTTTCCAACAAAGTCGTAGGGCTTGGTGATTGCGACACCTTCTAAATCCTCGACCATGTGGAACTTCTCGTAATCTTCGTATGCGACGCCAGTGTCTAGGACTGCAACGATAACGCCTTCACCGCTGGCCAGCTTCCACGCCTCGGGCATGTTGATCTGGTCCATGTGCCACTGGTACTTGTACTTGGGATCGTTAGGGTAGCCTTTGTGCTCTGCTTCGAGGTCGGGCAGGGCGTACACTGCATTTGGGTCGATGGTGTAAAGAGCATCGCGCTCGGCAATCTCGACGTCATCATGCTTTTGCAGCGCTGCCAAGATTGAAGCTTGAAGCTCTGGCCGGACATGCGCACGATAGAATTGCTCGTCCTCACTCTGGTCGGACACGAGCACAAGGTCGATATCAAACTCAGCCTCGATTGCCGCGATGTCCGAGGCGCTGACGTCGTCGTCTAGATCGACAAGAATGTCATCTCGGTCAACGCCACTGGAATCGGACGCAATTGCCGCTACCCTGTCGGCCTCCATCTCAGACTGTGAAACACCATTGTCCTCCGCTGGCTGGAAATACACCCACACCATAATCATTGCGATGAGGAGGAAAATCCAAAAAATCTTGGAACGGCTCTTATTGCCCGATGAAGTACCCATACCTTTTAGTATAGCGGCCCTTTTGCCAAAGGCCTGTAACGATTTTAAAAAGATTCTCGATCTTGTCCGATCGGAGATCAGTATTATCATGGACTTAGGAGCTTAGATAAGTGTTGATGTAGCGTTTCAAGGGCAGGCTGGGCAGGGCAGCAGGGCAGGGCGCAATGCCTACATAAGGATTTTTCGGGAAAGTGGGGGCGTCATGACGGAGCTTTTGCCAGGAATGGGAGATTTAGTGCCCCGGATGGTCGCGGACAAGATGGCAGAATTAGGGATCCGCAAGGTTTCGGGGATGCGACGCTGTTCTCTTGGTTTGTGCTGTACATGCAGCTCGAGGTGATTGGCATCAAGGCCAAAGCCACCGAAGAGGCGAAGTGGCAGGCCATGCGAATTTTTCTTAAGTGGTACGCCGAAGCCAATAAACATCTGGCCGTGGAGATGCAGCTTTCATGGCTGGATTCACGTTGTCGCCTCTTCTTACTAGCTGTTCAAGCCAGCGAACCTGCATCGTATTGGAAGTCCTATAACTAAAGCTCTCATCACAGCTAAACCCTCTGGGACAGCTATCATCGTCCTCGCAACGCGGATATAAGCCCCAATATGAAGCACTCGTGGATTCCAGTACTGTCCTTGTCGATAGTTGCCCTGGTGGCCTGTATGGGCACTGGAGTATCTGTGCAAGAGAGCACGCCATCATCGACAGAAGGTAGCAATGAGGCCGTCCAATCTGTTACCAAGGAGCAGGAGGTGGCCCGCGCTATCAGTCCGGTGGGGGTTGATTCGGAAACTCTGATCGACTTCTGTGGAAAGCGCTGGCCTGACGATTCTAGGGTGATTGAGTGTAGAGATCGGTCGGTGTCGGATCTCGGCCCATTGGTCAGGTTTACGCTTGTAGAGGAGCTAGCGCTGATAGGATTGGGCGAGGTTGATCTGTCACCTCTGGCTCAGCTGACGACGTTGAAGGCCATTTTCTTCAAGAAAATGGCGGTTAGTGACCTCGCTCCTTTGTCCGAGTTGCACCGCCTTGAAGAGTTGGTCGTCCTCGGGGGCAGGGTGACGGATTTGTCAGCGTTGAGGGACCTGACCAACCTCAGGCGCGTGACTCTGGGTTATGCCGCTATCACCGACCTTGGGCCGCTCTCCGGACTGACCCAGATTGTGGAACTTAACTTGCCATACACCAGCGTGCGCGACGCTGGTGTTCTCTCATCTCTGAAGACGTTGGAGATTCTCAATCTCCGTTCCACGAAAATAGACACCCTCGAGCCCTTGAAGACCCTGACAAACCTCCGAGACCTAAATATAGCTGAAACTCTGGTTTCCGAGCTCGGACCGTTGAGTGGGCTCACGAAGATTACCCACCTGAATCTTGCTGGAACCCCAGTGAAAAACGTACGGGCACTCGCTACCCTCACAGACCTCAAGGAACTCCAGTTAGCCGGGGCAGGTGTCCGCAACCTCGGGCCGCTCAGGGGGCTCACCAAGCTGCGAGAGCTAAGCCTAGGGGGGCAGCCTGTGCGCGACTTGTCCCCCTTAACCAGGCTGCAAGAATTGGAAAGACTCAACATCGAGGGTACAAAGGTCAGCCGTTTGAATGCACTGGGGACCCTAGCCAAACTCACGTGGGTGAAAGTTGGTGGAGCCCCTATCCCCAAGTCTCAGGTTGCAGCACTCAAGAAGTTGCTGCCCAACCTTGAAGTAGACGAAAACTGGTAGCTGGTGTGCGATGGCCGATTCTTAACAAGTCGAATGTGCTTTCAGTGATTTTCCAAAGGCTTCTTGAGGCGATCTTCTCTTTTCAATCCGGGAAAGCCGAATGATGCTCACGGTGTGAACCTTTGCTAAAGTGACTCTCTGGCCGATCGCAGCTTCTATAGAGACCTTGAGTCTTTTCAGCATTTCGCAGATCTGTGCGAGGAGCGAGTGTGGCATCGTGTACCGGACAGCTGGCACCTTGCTCGGGTACAGGTTCACAGTGAGAAGGCGTATACCGCTCAGGTTTGCCTGGATATCAATAGTGTGGCGATGGCTGCGATTGCGGCTGCGAAAAATTCTGTTTCTGATACTGTGATTCCCTGGTGGGTGCACGAGTCGGGCTGCACAATTCTTGTTCCCGCACTAGTTGGCGACTCTCTACATGCGGCAATGCGAGGCGTGAAGAAGATGGCCAGCGAGGTTTTCGAGCTGGAACTAGAAGCCGTTATTATTCCGGTGTCTGCGTTGAATGAGCGGGACGGAGAGTTGGAGCTTGGCCGATATGCACCCAATACGGATACCTCGTGGGCTGTGATTCGAGGGCGGGGCATGCGTTTGTCCGACAGTTTGATGTCTGACTCAAACTACCTCGTAGGCAGTACTGGTAGGGCTAGTGCCGATTTTAGCGGGTTTGAAGATCGCTTTCAACCGATCAAGAGCCGCTTTGGAAAGGTTGTTAGCGTTGTCGTGCGTTCGATGCATCAGAATTTGCAAGCGCAGACACAAGTGTACGAGAGGGTCTTGGCGGAAGTGAAATCTCTGTCGCAGGTGACCGACCAAGCTTGTCCGATTTCTGCCGATGAGCTTCGATTCGCGCCCACGGCAGACGGGTTTGTAACAGAGTCAGAGATTCGCGGTTTTGGCGAGGAGCAGACTTCGCGAAAAATCAGGCAAGAGATCCAAGCCGAGATGCGAGCGCAAAAGTCGTGGCTCCAGCGATTGGGTATCGGTGCATTGCAGCCCAAGTCCGAGAGTTACTTGGCGACAACAGACTTCATGAGCTTTTGTGGGTGCTTGCGCATGAATCTAGATTTGCGCCACGGACAACTGCAACGCTTGCGAGAGGTACTGCAAGTTGGCGAAGACCATGGCCATTTGGTGTACGGGATTCATACTGCAGACCACTCTTTTATGAGGGCGCTGCGTACTTCGGCAGGCGGACGACACTATGTCGTGCATGGTGGCGTGGGCGGATTTGAGTTGGCGTCTCGCCGGATTTCCGCTCGTTTGAAAGACCTGAATATCATCGATGATGTTTAGTGTAATTGCACATATGTTTAATACAGTGACTCTTTAGTTTATTTTTGGCAACATGTTTAATCAACGATACAAGTAAATACAGTTAGTTAAGCTAAAGTAATAAGTGGCACGTGTCATGCTTAAGGAGATGATGTAAGCGATAAGCACACTAGGACACACGACAATGACTTTTGCACGAACCACAGTACTCGCCCTTCTTCTTCTCGGACTCAGCGCCTTCAACACAGGCTGCACAAACGAAGATGCAATTGGAGTTTCCTCCAGCAACATCAACGGCCGGCCTTTCTTTGAGCTCTTCGAAGGCAACGACGGCGAGTACTACTTCAACCTAGTCGCCACCAACCACGAAGTCGTACTTTCTTCTGAAGGCTACACTTCACGAGCCGGCGCACTCTCTGGCATCTTGTCCGTACTGGACAA
Organism: Kofleriaceae bacterium; assembly: GCA_016763395.1. GTDB lineage: Bacteria > Myxococcota_A > Polyangia > Haliangiales > Haliangiaceae > NORP324. Next base: position 3,170 of record JAESTW010000172.1, on the reverse strand, counting down.
CGGCGGCGAGAGCGAGAACTTCGAGCTTCGCGAAGCAATCAACGGACAGTTTTACTTCGTACTCAAAGCAGGTAACGGCAAGATCATCGGCATGAGCGAACTCTACAGCACCAAGGGCAATGCAACACGCGGCATCGGCGACACCGCTGACGTCACTGGCGACTACTTGGCATTCCTCGCAACTCGCAAAGGCGCTCGATTCACCGTCTTTGAGGGAACAAACGGACTCTACTACTTTAACCTAAAGGCTCGAAACGGTGAAATCGTCCTTCAGTCTCAAGCCTACAGCAGCGAGTCAGCAGCAATGAACGGAACCTTCGCAGTGTCCGAAGCCGGCGTTAGCAGCAACAACTACGACATCAAGACTTCTGCCGACGGTGGTGCCTACTTCAACCTTCGCGCTGGAAACAACGAGATTATCGGAACCAGCGAAATCTACTACTCCAAATCAAACGCCCGCCGCGCTCGAAACAGCATAATGGCACTCTTGCCCAAAGTCGAAATGCTCTAAGGCTTCGACCAAAACAAGACAAAGCGGCCGCTCTTCGGAGTTGGCCGCTTTTTGCGTTTCGGCTATCCAGCGTTTGGGACTGGCGTGGTCTGTTACTTGCCTGTGTTCAACGGCCGTTTTACAAGCGTATTGCGTTCTAAGCTGTAGCTCGCGTTTCGCTCCGTTAACGTTTCCCATTCAACCACAAAGGTCACTTTGCCATCTTTGGTTACCTGTTTGTAACTAGCGGTGTAGGAGTAATCATTGCCTTCGCCGTCCGAGGAATCAGCAAGCAGAAAACCGCCAGCTTGTATGAACCTGGAGTCCTCTCGAACCATCACACCTAGAGTGGTCATCCCCTCGCCACCGTTCATTGCGGATTCTTCAGTGATGAGGACTTCATCAATACCGTCGCCATTTAGATCGCGGATAGCTAAGGTAGAACTGGTGCTCATCCACAACCTTTCATCGTCCTCATATTGGGTTTTGTGTTGCGCGAGGAGTTGTCCGGTTTTGCTGTCGAATAGCTGAAAACGGTAGTCGAAAGGTACCTTGCCGGAAATATCCTCAATATCGGCCGGCACAATCCAGCTGACGATAACGAATGCAGGTTCTGGGAACAACCCAGCTGCGCAGACGGTGTGGTCCATATCGATCTGCGTGTCAGAACTGGGTTGCCAAAGTTTTTCGAGCCACACACGAAGCTCAGGTTCGGTTGGGCAGGTTGGTCGGGCTGTCTGCTGCGTATTGGCTGTTGGTGGGTCTTCGACTTTGTCCGGTGAAACTGTCGATTCTGGTTCGGTGCCATTTTGCGACATGGCAGGTTTTGTCGGAGATGATCCTTTTGAGCATGCGCAAAGCATCATGGGAATAAGTAGGGGAGCAATTGTCAATTGTAGCATTTGGGGCCTTCTATGGCTTGTAAGGGAAAGACGGACAATAAATGTTTGTACCATTCTGTAGAGGGTTGTTGAGGACGAGGTGTGCACGATTCCCGGATAAATATTGGTAGCATCAAAAAAATATTCTTCATTTTTTTATTCGAAATGTATTGGGATTGATAGAGGAAAAAGTGTGTTATCGATTCTTGAAATGAGCGATCCAGAATCAACTGAATTTTTGCCTTTGCAACATAACCGCAAGAGCTGGGGTATGTGGTTCCTCGGTTTTGCCGCTGTACTCACTGGGTTCCATCAATGGCACTACTGGCCACTCGGACAATTGAGCAATCCGGCTCCAACTGTTTTTGTGATATTCGCTCTGGCACTGATGAGTACCAAGAGTCAGGTTGCTGCACTATTGTTTGTACCAGCTGTGGCGCAGTTAGTGCTCTACGCGTGGATGGTGGACGGCCATACGGGCGATGATATGGGGCCAATTGTTGGGTTGATCACGATGATTATGTCCGCAATATTTGTGTTCGCGGTAGGGAGTTTGGAGCGACACGCATCTCGACCATAATTCGAAGGTAAATTTGTCCACCTCAATAGCGATAGCGAATGGGGCCTGCTGCCAGGCAGGCTATCCTCACATTGAGGTGAACGTGTTAATCCTTGGCGCCGTCGACCTGAAACGTCCGGGACATGTGCAAGCCACGTTTCTTTAGGAGCTTGTACAGCGTCACGTGATTGACACCGGCGATCTTTGCGGCCTTGCGGACATTGCCGTCGCACGCATCGAGGACGTTTTTGAGATAGCGAGTCTCAAGCGGGGCTAGCCACTCTTCTCGTAACTCTTGCAACTTTTGCAGCGGCTCAGCTTTTGCTGCCGTGGTAGACGCGTGTACGAGAAATCGACTGGGTAAATCGCCTGGCTCGATTTCATCACCGGACATGATAACCGCGTGCTCGATCGCGTTCTTGAGCTCTCGGACGTTGCCCGGGTATTGGTAGTTTTGCAACACGCTAAGTGCGCTGGTTGAGAACTTGGGAACAGCAATTCCGTGCTTCGTTGCAGCCTGTTGGAGAAAAACGTTGGCCAATACCTCCAAGTTGCCTTGTTTGTATGTCCGAAGTGGCGGTAATTCCATCGTCATAACGCTAAGTCTGAAATACAAATCCGCTCGAAAGCTGCCTTCTTCGGCCATACGCTCGAGATCGCGATTGGTGGCGCACAAGAGCCGGACATCTACGTGCTCTGGCGCCGAGTTACTACCAAGTGCCAGGACCTCACCCTGCTCAACGGCGCGAAGTACTTTGGCTTGCAAGAGGAGAGGCATCTCGCCAATCTCGTCCAGGAAGAGAGTGCCGCCGTCCGCCTTGGTGAATTCGCCGATCTTGTTGAAGCTGGCGCCAGTAAAAGCGCCCTTTACGTGGCCAAAGAGAATACTCTCGAGCATATTCTCGGGAATCGCGGCACAGTTTACTGTGACAAGAGGTTTGTCCGCTCGTTTGCTGTTGAAGTGGATCGCCGACGCAACCAAATCTTTGCCTGTGCCGCTCTCGCCGTGAATCAAGACCGGAGCATTGGTCGGTGATGCGTTTTCGATTCGTCTCTCAACCTCGAGCCATTCTGCTGACAAACCCTTAATAAGAAATGGCCGTCCAGTTCGCTCAACGCTCTCTCTTGCTAGTTGTGCACGCCGGACAAACTTGGCCGCAGAGGACGCCAAAACCTCCAGGGTCTTAACATTGGTTTCACGAAACGCATCTTTGCGCTTGGAAGAGACTGTAATGACCCC
>JAESTW010000171.1 GCA_016763395.1 Kofleriaceae bacterium | reverse complement strand
CCCCCCCTCCACTACGTGTCTTTCTTCTCCGATGATGACGATGATGCTGATGATGACTACGATGACGATGATGACGACGATGACGACGATGACGACGACGACGATGATGATGACGATGACGATGATGATGACGATAAATCGCTAGAATCTCAGAGCCCACCGTACTTAGTGGCGACACTCGGCCCCGAGTTTGGAATTCGGACATTCACGTACACCATCCCCATGAATGAGATGAATGCTCCCAATGTTCGCTCGTTTAAGACGGCAGTGGTTCCCATGGTTCGCTTGCGTTTTCAGGTCTATCCCTTGGCTGGAACGGGAAACCCACTAATCTCTGGATTAGGCTTGTCAGGAACCTTTGCCCAAGCCAAAGCCATCTCGTCACAAACAGCAACAGGTAATGCAAAGCTCAATTCCAGTTGGAATGAGTGGGATGTAAACGGACGTTACAAATATACGATGGGCAAGCTCTTTTTTGCGGGCGAAGTCGGTCTTGGCGCCCAAAATTTCACCTTCAGCGCAGATGGAGGCGGCAGCTCTATCGTCGCCGAGGCCCCCGAAGTTCAGTATCGCTTTCTGCGTTTCGGCGGACAAGCTGGAATGCGAGTCAACGACAAGATTTCCGTCTTTGCGGGCGGAGACTACCGAGTCGTATCCGCCCTCGGAGCCTTGGGATTCAAGTTTGATCAAACTATCGTAAGCGCCTTTAGCGGCCACGCAGGTGCAACCTACGGTCTGACACCGAACATTGCCATTCACGTCAACGCCAATATCGCACAATACAAACACCTCTTTGTGTTCAAGTCGGGCGTAAACCCGATGGCCCAAGTAGGCGGCTCCGATCAGTTTCTTGGTGGCATGATAGGTGCAGCCTACTCGCTTTAGGAACTTGCGGTGTTAAATACATTTAGTACCCCAGGTACTAAGCGTTTGGCTTCGCAAATGCTAGTACACCTCCTTCGGAGGATATTGGGTGTTTTTCTTACGACAAACACCAGTTAACTAGAGCGGCTCGCAAAACCTCCACCATCCAGGGAATCTTCCGACACCCGTATTGTTGGTCAGGTGCCCCTAGCGAAGCAGCTCTCGTGCATCCTGCGAGTTGGCGCCATTAGGATATACTCTTAGATAGCGTCGCAAGAGTTTCTGCGCACGCTTTCGATTGCCGCGCGCCTCTTCCAATCTCGCATGGGCGAAGAGGGCATTGGCAGACCACGGACCTTTGCTCGACCACGCCTTCTTGTACGAAGCAATGGCGGAGCGAGGCGACGATGCTTCTAGCCCTTGCCCTTCTTCGAAGAGTTCTCTAGGGCTCTTGCGTGAGGCCTTAGTGGCCGACGGCGCTATCGTTTCCGCTGCCGCTAACTCCGCTTCGGACGCAGGGATAGGCCACTGCGCTTTAGCCCGCAGGGTAAATTGCTGGGATCCCTGGTGGATGACTAGCGATCCCTGGTTCACCGCAACCTCACTGCCCAGTTCTGTCCGGTTCACAACAAACGAACTGTCCTCGGCGTGTATCTCGAGCTCTCCTGCACGGACAATCAGTGCGCCGCCCTTACTCTGAATCGACAGGCTGCCGCTATCCAAAATGAGAGTCACGGCTTCCCCATGCTGAGCAATGTACACAGAAGAATTCGCAGCAATCTCTACACTCGCGGGCCCAATATCCAGCAGAGATGCCTCCTGGTGGGTCGTAATCAGCGAATTCTCTCTCGACGGAGGCTGAGCCAACGACTCAAGAGCTACGACTTCACCCGCTGTTTTTCCGCCCGCTGTTTCACCACCCGCTACTTCACCAGTGTCCGAGCTTGTCCCCGATATCAAGACAAAAAGAGCTGCTGCAGCCGCCAAGGCAGTGCCGCCAAGGAGCGGCCAGAGAATAGAAGTACGCTTCTGAGTTTCATCTTCTGCCCCCCCAACCATCGCTTCCTCGGATAGCCGGTCGAGAGTACGCGCTTCGATACGCTTCCAGCTCAGATCTGAAAGTTCTTCCACCTCAGGCGGATTGGAAAATGTACTCATGGCGTTTGCTCCTGTTCTGATAAGTATCGTGCCAAATAGGGATCGCGTGTTGCCAGTTTTGCGATGCGTTTTCGCGCTCTCAACACCCGACTCTTGGTCGCTACGAGAGTTGATTCGGTCATGTCCGCGACCTTCTGCATGCTGCGTCCATCGATGACATGAAGCGCAAAGGCAATGCGTTGCTTGGTCTCAATTTTTGAAAGCGCGACATAGAGCCGGACAGCTGCCGCTCGTGAATCGACAATATCATCACTGCCAGGTGCAGCCACTGGCAAGTGTCTCGCTTCATCAAGAGGTTCGGGCTTCGGTTTACGTTTTTTAATGTAGTTGAAAGCAACTCGTGAGCAGATGCACGATATCCAAGTACCGAGTTGTGACTCCCCTCTAAATCTTGGAAGTGCTCTAAACACCTCCAAAAAGGTCTCTTGCAGCAAATCTTCGATATCTTGGTTACTTCCCAAAATACGATAGAGGATCGCATGCACCCGTTTCTTATGGTCTCTAAAAAGGCGGAGTTGCGCGGCTCGATCACCTTGACCACAAAGGTCTCGGATTTCAAGGTCACTTAACCTTTGTGTTTCTACTATGAGCTTCGCCCCCACGATACCCCTAGTAAAGTCTATCAATCAATAATGATCGAGTCGACGCAACATCCATTTGTACAATACTGGTCCATCCCACAGTCGTCGGTTTGCTCACAAACCGTTACGCCCTCTGGGCACTCCGGAGCCCCACCACAACTGGCGGGTAAATCTGATTCGGTCTGTCCCGGACAAAGGATACAATCAGTCGGGTCGTCATCACAAGCCGCCCCACCACAATCAGTCGATTTAGTGCAACTATAACATCCTCCGAGATTCTCTGATTCGCAACATTGTCCCTCTGTCGGGTTCGGAATGTTCTGACAGTTTTCTTCGTCGTAAATCGCCGGGTTCGTAAAGATATCTTGGCACTGGTCGCCCACACAAATCGTACAACAACCAAAGCAGTCACAGCCTGGTGGTGTGAGAGGCTGGCAGTTTTCCTGGCACGCTGGTGTTTGAACACATTCCGCAGGATCGTACTTGGGACCAGTAAATTCAACACAACCATCGTTGGCTGTCGTTTCGTCGCCCTCGCAACAGTCGACAGCGGGTTCTAATAGACAACAGACGTGAATGTCGCAACCATCGTTTCCGCCACCGCTATCGCCATCGAAGAAACAGTCTTGGATGATCGCATCTCGGTTGTCTCCTGGGATGCCAGTTGCAAAGCTGCTCTCATCATCATCATCGAGACTGGTGCACTCTGGATCGGCACCATCAATCAATCCATCAGCGTCGTCGTCTTGGCAGTTGTTGCATTGTGAAGCTGTCGGTGTGCAACCGCCTCCACCGCCGCCGCCAGCGTCGATCGCGTTCACGCCAGAGTCGGTATCATTGATGATGCCGCCATCGCCAGTGCTATCCACACCACCGTCGCCGTTTAGCTCTACATCGCTAGAACCGCAAGCTGCGAGACTGAGCGCAAAACAGATGGACAATAAGGAACGCATAAATAGATGGTCAGCAAAGCAGAGCAAAAGGATGCACTTTTTGTGAAAATCGGCCGTTTTTATTGAAAATGTACAGGTGAATCAAAAAATTGGGACGCGGAGAGACAGCCCGGCGGCTAGTTCAAGCGCTGGTAAATCCAAAATTACCACACCATCAAGCAAATACCGTTGGCTGCGTGTATAGCCAGTACCTCGCAGTTGGACACCTACATTGACGCCCTTGATTGTACGAGCAAGGCGAAAACCAAGGTCGATACTGGGATTGAACCGAGACTCTTCGATCACCATTGCGGCAAATCGTCCTTCTAGCGTAGTTGCATGCACGCTTAGGGAAAGCTCTGGTTCCATTTGCCAATGCCCCAGTGCGAGTGGATATCCAAGCTGAGCTCGGACAGCAAGTCCATTGAAATCGCCGCGAAACTGTCGGACATTTATCGTCCGGGCACTGCCAAACTCAACAAAAACAGCCATTGTAAGTGTTGGTAGCGTGTGTACTACCCCTAGTGCGATTCGAGTCTGGTAGGAGTCATCGTCCGCTGCGCCGTGGCGGGCTGTAAGCTGCGACTCGAGTGACCACTTGCGTCGATGCGCGGCTACACTACTCGTATCCCCTGTTTTGGGCCCACTATTGGGAGCATCCACATTTTCACGATTGG
>JAESTW010000170.1 GCA_016763395.1 Kofleriaceae bacterium | reverse complement strand
TATTAAAACAATTGAATTCATTTTCGCAACAAGCGCAACGTTCAATTGGAGGGCATCGGCATGGATGACAAAACGAAGATGCCTGTACTGAAGGGACGCTTCGATCTAACGGATGCTGTCATGGCCAGTTTTGGTGAAGTTCTCTACCCCTATCGCAAACTGAAACTCATGGATGAGACCCGTGAGGCACGCGGAAAAATGGCGCAGGCCTACCAAGCCGAGGTACTAAAAGAAGCGCTATTTGGGTACCGGAAACGATTGTCCGAGATATGGCGAGCACCAAACTACTCGGTGGCCGAGCGAAAGCGACTGCTCTTCCTTTTGTGGGACGAATGCGCGGAAACCGGGCCCGTTGCTATCGTCACTACTGCTCGTGCAATTCGGGCAACCACACTTCACTTCATTCGCCAAAAGCTGCCATCGGATCACCAACAGGCATACTCGGACAAAGAGCTACAATCGCTCAATGCAAAACGGCAGTCAAAAAACCGATTCCGCCCCTATGGGCTATAGCTTTTGCTCTACCGGAGCTAGGGCAGACGCCGCAGCCGGACGAACTGTTGTATCAACAGAAGTCTCAACCACATCTTTGGTTATCGTCTGGCTATCAAGTTCCGGCGAAAAAGTGCGTTCGACCTGGTCTTTTTGCGTACCTGCCAAGTGCTCATCAAGTTGGTCCTTTTCCGAGAGTCCCAGCCGCACAAACTCTTCGAGTGCTTCTGCCATTAGAGCGGCATCACCAAAGCGGTCCGAGGTTTTTTTTGACAGTGCGCGCAGAGCGATATCCTCGAGCGCCGTATTCACTGACGCGCCAATTCGCTCCGAAGGCCGCTTAATTTCTTCTGTGGCATGCCCATGCATAACCGCCATAATATTTTTGGCCGGGAAAGGAGTGCAAGCGCAGAGTAAGTAGTAGAGAACCGCACCCAAACCATAGATGTCCGAACGCGGTTCTGCATGTCCCCCAAGCACGACCTCCGGTGAAACCCAAAGGGGAGTTCCCACGGCCCAGCCGGCCTGCGTAAGACTCTTGTCCGTCTCCTCCCGCTTCTCGACCAGTTTCGCCAGCCCAAAATCCAAGACCTTAACGAATTCGCCTTCCCCATCGAGAGAGGTGAGAAAGATGTTCTCGGGCTTAATATCACGATGGATGATCCCTCTTCGGTGCGCCTCGTGCAACGCTCGCGCAGCCTGTCCGACCAGACGTGCAGCACGAACCGGTTCCATCACGCCGTTGACCTGAACCTCCTCGTACAAGTCACATCCCTTGAGGAGTTCCATCGCGTAATACCAGAGCCCATCGCTTGTGACACCGTAGTCAAAAACTCGAATTGTATTGGGGTGAACGAGTTCGCTGGTTGCCCGAACCTCTCTTTCAAATCGACCGACAGCACGCTCGTCAGAAGAATTTTCAGGGCGAAGAATTTTCACCGCAACATCACGACGTAGAGCGTGGTGATGAGCCAACCAAACTTCACCCATACCGCCAGCACCGATACGCTTTTTCAGTTTGTAGCGTCCGAGAGCTCGGGAATTGTACAACTGTCGTTTCAGGGTCCACATCATGTGCCCACCGGCAACCGCCATACTTCCAGCGCCTGTCACAAACATCAAATTTAGAAAAAAAGCTGCCACTGCCCGAGAGTCTCCGAATTGCAGCGCGATACGTTCGGACACTACTGCCATGGCAAGCAAGGTCAATGGATAGCTAATCACTACGAGTCCAAAGGGCACGATGCTGCGCTTCCAATGGTCGAGAAAGGCAAAACTTCGGCACAGCAAGATCAGCATCACGCCCATCGCCAACGGGCTCTCGATACCGCCAAATTCGAGACACGATACCGTGATGAGCGATGACAAGGTAACGGATACCACGGTGTCCGCAACCCGCAGGGTTAAACTGGAAGGCTCTTTGCTGGCGTACACAACCATCGTGAAACCCAGCAATGTGACCATGCCGATTCCCCGTAGCGACAAGTAGAACCACAGTCGTCCGGGCGCCAAGAAGGCAACAATATACCAATCGATGAACGCAAAAAGTGTCCATGCAACAACAGCGATTATGGCCGCGCGGCGAGTCCGCCGAAGCCTGTCCTCGTGGTCCTCAACGCGGCGGCCGGTATTAAACTCGGCCCCGGTTCGAACTCCTAAGCGAGCGCTTTCCAACTAAACAACTCCAATTGAGCATTGGGTCTCTGCAAATAGTAGCCTTGACCGTACTGGGCCCCGGAATCAATCACTGCGTTGAGTTCGTCTGCGGTCTCGATGCCTTCTCCGACGACTTTTGCCCCGAGTTGGCGACACAGATCGACCAGCGCTGACACAAGAACTCGCAATCGAGGCTCGTTGTGCAAGTTGGCAACAAGCTCTCGGTCCAGCTTCACAATCTCGGGATTCAAATCAACAATGTACTTGAGATTGGAGTAGCCAGCGCCCAAATCATCGATCGCAATTTTAGCACCTCGAGTCCGCAATTCGGCCAATACCGAGTGACAGTGACGAAAGTGAGAGAGCGGAACCGACTCGGTTATCTCAAAGTAAATTTCGTGTCCATGAGTGGTTGTAGAATCGTCCGGCCGCACTAACCAGTGTTCGTCAAACTCGGTGGGATGTACGTTGAGAAAAAGTCTACTCGACGGACAGCCCTCCACCGCTTGCCTGCGCAAGTATCTGCCCAACTTCCCCATGTAGCCCTGCTCTACAGCAGCATTGATCAGAGTAAGCGGATCGGGAAACTCTTTGGCGTGTGTCCGTACTAAAGCCTCATACGCAAAAACCTCTTTCCGCTCCAGATCGACAACAGGCTGGTACGCGGTGTAGAGTTCATTGGCCGCAACAACTTCTTCAACGGTTCTCATAGGATGATATCTCTACAAGTATAGCTACACCTGCCTAACTTGATAGGCCAGAACCGAACAATCCCCTTCTCGTAGAATCAGCACACCTTAGAATACATGTCTCTACTTCAGTACTTGTCTCACTATGCAGAGCCCGAATCTGGATGCAAATCACCAGAGCGCCAATACGACCATGTGGTCGTGGTACCTGCGTTTGACGAAACACCTTCGATGCTGGACGGATATAGAAGAGCCGCTGAGGCCTCAGAAAAGGTCCTGTGGATACTCGTCGTGAACACTCGCAAAGATGCCGATCCCGGAGCCATCCTGCGAACTCAGTATTCGCTCCGGGCGCTGAGCGCAGGCGGCACAGCCCTCTCTTATGCCGGCATCTCTATCGCGCCACACAGTATTGGCGACCTAGTAATCATCGATCGATGCAGCCAAGGCAGAGAACTACCGGCCAAGCAAGGCGTGGGACTCGCGCGCAAAATTGGCTGTGACTTGGCGCTAGCATGGCAATCCGCCGGACGTATCAAGAGCCCGTGGATTCATTGCACAGACGCCGATGTAGAGCTGCCCTCAAGGTACTTTCCGGCGGCGGACGCACTGCAAGAAGACAAGGATGCGGTCGCGCTAAGCTATCCCTTTTGGCATCGAACCGAGCCAGCATCCACCGAAGGTCGAGCCCTAGAGCTTTACGAGTTATCCCTACGGTACTACCAATTTGGCCTGAACTGGGCGGGCTCAAAGTATGCCTTCTACTGCGTTGGCAGCACCATTGCGGTTCGCTCTAGTGCCTATCTTGCTGTCCGTGGAATGCCAAAGCGCCTGGCTGGCGAAGACTTCTACTTACTAAATAAGGTCGCTAAACTGGGAGCAGTGGTGGTACCGGACTGTGAACCGATACAAATTGCGCAACGAGAATCGGCTCGGACACCATTTGGCACAGGACCGGCGACCAAGACGATTGCCCAAAACTTGTTGGCCGGCAAAGATTTCCTTGTATACAACCCGACGAGCTTTGCCCTTCTTCGGGAATGGCTCGACGCCCTAAACGAATTTGCCAAGTCGTGTGATCTTGGCATTCTAGAAAGTTTCAGCCACTCCGTACTAAACGATGCTCTTCCTCTTGAGACTGAGTCCCGCCTACGAGAATCACTCAAGCAGTGCAAAAGCTACAAACAACGCCTGGTCCGACTGCACACTTGGTTTGATGGGTTCAAAACACTCAAACTGATCCACGCCTTGCGCGATCGTGGCCTTCCCGATCTTCCCTGGCAAGAGGCATTCGACAGGGCCCCCTTTATTCCCAACGCAGAGGGCACGCACAGTTTGCGAGAGCTCATGGCTGGCTACAAAGCTCCTTCATCCTAAGAAAGCGCCATTTCTCTTAGATCTTTCTCCACAGCCACACGTAGTGAGGTGCTTGGGCCCTTGGGGCGCACTGGTTTGCAAGGAGTAAGAAAATGAAATTGGATAGACGAACGAGGACACTTGGCTGTGTTCTATCTCTGGCACTGGCGGGATGTGGCGGTGCACATTCGCAGGGCGATTCGAGTGTATTGCCGGTTAAACCCGTCCTAGCACCGGTATTGGAGGATGGTGCCGTACCAGCCTTTTCCGATCTTCCCAATGCAGTGGACGCTCCAGGTGATGTCGATGCACAATCCCTGAAGTCTCAGGTATCCAAAGTAACCGTCTACTCCGACCGCGCTCGTGTCACTAGACGTGCGACCGCGGAGCTTGGTACCGAGGCCACGGTTTTTGCGTTCGACCACTTGCCCGGCTGGGTCGATGATGGGTCTGTCCGAGTATCGGCCAGTGCCGGACGAATCGTCGATGTACGAGTAGAACGCAGTTTCTTGGCCCGGGCGAGCGACGCTAGGTGGAGGAAGGCCGAGGATTACCACAAGAAACTTACGGGACAACTCGCAGAGTTAGACGATGAGCTACAAGTTCTCAACGCACAAAAGATGCAAATCGAGGCAATCAAGGCCTTTTCTCTTGAGAAAATCACTAAGGACACCACGATTGGTGCGGTGAGCGTCGACACCTATTCGGACGTGTTGCGCTTTATCAGTGAAAGCCTGCGCGAAACAGCGAAAGCTCGAAGAACGATCCAAAAACGGCGCGACAAGCTTAGCCCCGAATACCAAGCGAGCACGCGCAGACTGGCCGAACTCAAAAGCCTGATGAAGCTCGAAGAGACAAGGGTCCTAGTGACACTACAGAG
>JAESTW010000169.1 GCA_016763395.1 Kofleriaceae bacterium | reverse complement strand
GGCTGCCGCGGCACGCTCTTCAGCTTTACGCTGCTCGTCCGAGGCCCGCTTCTCTTCTGCCACACTTCGCAACACACCTTCTACACGATTTATTTTGCCTTCAACTGCACTGCGATTCGAGCTATTCGGAGCTTCTTTGAGATACCGCCGATAGCGTCTCAGCGCTTCTGAGTGAGAGCCAAGTCTGTCGTAGCAAAGCGCAATATTGTACTGGAGCAATGGCGAGTGTGAGAGTTTATCTGCAGTAGCAAACTCGCCAATCGCAGCTTGATAGTCACCTTGAGCGAAAAGCTCGCTACCTTTGTTGTAGTGCGATCGAGCCTCGGACAACGCGCTATTTTGAGCGAAGGCGTGGGGAACCGTCAGGGGAGCTACAGCAACTGTTAGGGCTACTGCAGAGGGGAGCAGGCAAGCGTGCCATTTTTTTCGAGAAGCAAACATCTCTCTATCTTCCTACGGCTATCGAGCCGTTGCCGTGATCTTTCTTACTGCGCATTCGATTTGAAGAACTATTATTCGAGCATACAGCGCGGCTTTAATTGGTTGCCTGGACGATCGCAAAACTTGACCTTGGGAGGTGTTCGATCTGGGTTTGTTCGATCTGGCCCTGTCCGGTCTGGGCCAGGCCTGGTGCCGCCATTCCGCTTTTTACGTACAAGCTTGGCCGTCACCTTTCCCTTGGAATCATCCAAGCTAAACTGCAGATCTTTGTGCTTTTTGTATTTGAAGATGAGACTCAGTGTCTCGCCAGCTTTAACTTCGATGTTCATCGGAGCCCGCCCAAGTCTCTTGCCATCTCGATAGATAACTGCTTTTGCAGGCTTTGAATCGACCAAGATCGTCCTGGTCTTCGGAACGATTGGCTTGTCCGCAATCTTGGCGTCCGGAGGAGTGACCGTCGGCGCAGCATCGGCGATCATAGCGACTGCGACCGTGTTGGCGTCGGCAAGCACCGCCGCAACGCCCGCGTCCATTGGCATTGTCGCTGCGCTTGTCGCTGCATCACTGAGTGGATCGATGGCCAAATTGACGGCTGCATCCATAACAGGGTCTCCGCCTGCATTGACTGCCACCGTGTCCGAACCACCATTGCCCTTGTCCGTATCCTTAGACGCGACTTCGTCCGTTTTGGGACGGGTCAAAAACCATGCCGCAGCGCCACCAGCTCCCAAGAACACAATGGCAATCATGATGAAGATGCCCTTTCTGCTGTTGGTAGCGGGCATCATCAGCGAGTCGCTGGGAGCAGCGCCCGTGTTGTACCCTTGGTTTTGCGGGGCGTACGCAGCGGGCGGCTGAGTGCCGGGAGGATATCCGCCGGGAGCTTGCGCTACGGGCGGCTGAGTGCCAGGTGGATAACCGCCGGGAGCTTGCGCTACGGGCGGCTGAGTGCCAGGCGGGTGAGTGCCAGGAGGGCCCATCGGTATTTGTCCGGGCGCCATGCCTACTGGGATAAAAGGCTGGCTTGCGTCCGCAGAAGTACTGGCATGCGGCTGGCCATTTTCCAGCGTCGGCATCGCCCCGGTAGCTGGATGGTGAGCAGCCATATACGTGCTCATTCCCGATCCAGCGACAGAACGGTAGAGTGGTATCAACGCCTCAATGAGCTCGCTCATGTTTTGGAAGCGCTCGTTCGGCTCCTTTTTCATGGCTTTGAGAATGACCTCTTCTACTCCTGGAGGCAGTACTCGGCCGTTGTTCTGTGCAGTGATACTCGGCGGAACGGGCTCAGAAGTGATGTGCTGGGTCAAAATCCCCATAAACGATTCGCACCGAATGGAACTTCGCCAGTGAAGACCTCGTACATGATTACGCCCATCGCGTAAATATCCACACGAGAATCGACAGTTTGTCCGAGCGCTTGCTCTGGAGCCATATAGAATGGCGTTCCAAAAATCGTTCCTGTCCGGGTCAGATGGTTTTCACCTTCTGCTTGGGACACTTTCGCGATACCGAAGTCGAGCAGCTTGGGCAAGTCCGAGCCGTCCGTGTTATTTGTAATGTAGATATTCTCCGGCTTCATGTCCCGGTGAATAATGTTTTTGTCGTGAGCGGCACGCAGCCCATGGCAGGTCTGGATCAGAATGTTAATGAGGCGCTGTGGTCCAATATCCTGCTGCTCTAGCAGGTCATTAAACGGCAAGCCATCCAAGAGTTCCATCGCCAAATAAATGCGACCGTCGTCGAGCTTGCCCGAGTCCTCGATACGAATAATGTTCTCGTGACCAATCGACGACGCAGTCATCGCCTCTTGCTCGAAACGTTTTACCGCCTCCTCATTGGTCAGGACTTCCGCCCGCAAAAGCTTCAGGGCCAGCCTGCGATTGATACGCAGATGGTCCGCTGCATAGACCTCGCCCATGCCACCTTCACCCAGCTTGTGGGTAATCTTGTACCGCTTGTCGATCACTTGACCGATCATCGGATCCACTGCTGCTGCTGCGCCACTTTGAGACGCGTTGTAGCCGTCGTTGCTCATGCTATTGAGAGTATGACCGGGCTTTGCCCGCCTGTACAGGAACTCATGTCAGAACTCATCCCTTAAGGAGATTCAACACAAACACCGACGCCCAATGCACTGGCAGTTTCTTCGGCAGCGTAGTTTAGCAGGCAGGTAAAGCCATCGGAACAGGGCCCAAGGGCAAGAGTTCCGCAAAGGGTAACGCTGGGCGGTATATCCGTGGTGTCTGAAGTCGTCAAAACACAAGCACCTGCCACGCATTGGGGAGATTCTGTGGAGTCGCAAACGTCGATCTCGGGGCAACTTTCCTGCCCTGTGCATGCCAAGCCTTTGGCTACTGCTGCGGCATCGCTAGCGAGTACAGCCTGATCCCTGCCACCTCGGGCGCATCCACAACAGTCACTTGGGATCTGCTGGCAATCACTGGCTTGCTCGCAAGCAATCAAGCTAAAACCTGAAACACACTCATCGAGCAGGCAACCGGCGGAATCTCGAACAAAGCCAAACTCACACTGGGCCTCGGTAGCGACCGCGGCGCAGGCTACCTGGCATTGGTTTCCATCACAGCTGGCAACGACCGCCGGGCAAATCTCGCTAGCTTCGCAGTCCACATCTTCGCAACTGTCGACAAAGCCATCGCTCGAAGGTACGGCGAAACTTGGGCACTCACAGCACGTTGATGCAGCCAAGACACAGGCACTGGGAAGTTCGCAATTTGCCTGTACTGGAGCACCACCGCCACCGCCACCGCCGCCATCGCCTGGCTCTGGGCTGTCATTGGGGTCATCATCGTTCGCTCTTTCGGAGTTTGCCGACAACTCACAGCCAGATATGCCCTGGGATACACCGAGGAGAAAAAGAAGGCTGGCAAGAAAACGAAACATGGTTATGCCATGCTAAGCAGCTCTTGTGCCGGCTTCAAAGGGCTGAAATTACACACTGCGGTCTCAAGAATCTGAGACACGAGTTCACTATCTCGACACTTCACATCCCCACACTGTCGTAGCACTCTGATAGTTAGAGTTCATGCCCAGCGTTTCCAGTACCAAGACCGACCGAAAACTCGAAGATAAAATGCTTGCCGCTGCCGGAGATCCCGAGCGAGCCAACGTTATTGCCAAAGCGCGAATGTTCAAACGTTCGTGGTTAGAGCTTGCCGAGGCTTTGACCGACGTTATTGAACGTGGCTCATGGGAAACCTGGGGATATCGAAGCTTCGATGGCTACTGCAAAAAAGAACTGCAAATCACTCCCAGCACGGCCGCAAAATTGACCGGCTCCTTCCGCTTTCTCAAGAATAGTGCGCCGGCGGTCATCGAGCGCTCTCACGAAGATGAAAGTGCTGCGATCCCTGATGTCAAAGCCGTTGAGTTCGTGCAAAAAGCAGAAGAGCGAGGGGCTGCCGACTCGGACACGATGGCTGAAATTCGCAGAGTGGCCTTTGAAGAAGGTGCGCGGGCGCCAATGTTAACTCGGCGCTTTAAATCCGTCGCCTTTCCCGTTAGCGATGCAGAGTCAGAGGCCAAATTGGTTTCTCAGCTGAGCAGCACCGCCAAAAAGATGGCCGCGCTCATCGCCGACTCCAATTTGCCCGTCAATCACTCGATTGCGGTTCAGGTAGAAGAAGCCATGGGCGCGCTCTTGGCAGAGCTTGAGTCCAAGCTGAACTGATGCCAGCTGAACTGATGTAGTATCGCGGTGTGGCAACGCCCTATCGCACAATCTTGCGCCCCAGCCTTCGGGCGAGCATTGCTATGCTCAGTGGTGCCGCTGGAGTCGCGATACTCTTGGCTCTGCTCTGGCCTCACGTTGGCGTGCTCGGCAACATCGCCATCGTCAGTGTTTTTATTAGGGCACTGGTGGTCGGAAAAGTACTGGCTTGGATTTCCTATCGGACACATTTTAGTTGGCCCAAGACGGCAGCGCTGCTCGCCGGGCTCTCGGTTGTTCTCGCGATCTTCGGAGCACATTACTTTCAGTACCGCGAGAAGCGAGCCGATGCGATTCGAGTGACGGACGAGTTTTTGGCAATCTCAGCCGATGCCGACATTCACACGAGCGACATCGATGAAGAGCTCGCCGGAATGACATTTATGAACTACGAGTCCGAGCGCTTTGGATTCACCGGACAAGCCGAGGATGGCACAGCCGCGATCCTCGGTTCTAAGATCGGACTCGGATTTTTCCTCATCGAATTGCTCTTTGCCATCTTGGTGAGCATGTACTATCCCGCTGGAGTCGCCAGTGAACCGAGTTGCCGTCAATGCGGCCGCTGGCTACCAGAACGTCACATTGCGCATGCTGCGTACGGCCGGACCCCCGAATTCACCGCCAACCTGTTGCGCGGCGAAGCAGAAGCTGCGTTCGCCATACTCGCACAACCGGACACTGAAGAAATGCTCCTGTTAAGCCTAGCGGAGTGCCTTGACCACAGAACGGGCCCGGACAACACGATATTGCGTCTCAGAGAGACAACCCTCGATCGCCGCAGCCGCGACAAAGTCTTGCGCCACCGTGCCGTTCTCATCCTCTCGCTCGCAGACAAAGACGAATTGCAGCGATATGAGGAAACCCTCTGTGCCTGAACACGAGAGCCCCGGCAGGCGTTCCAAGGTCAAGAAGGCCGCCAAGCGAGTTGCCCGCAAACTGCAAGCGGCGGAGGCCAACGCACGAACGAGTGACAAAAGACCCACCCGAGCCGTGTTCTATTTGTGGCGACTGTCCGTGCAACTGGTTCGGCAATGGCGAAAGGATCAATGCCCACAGCAAGCCGGCGGACTCGCCTTTCACACCGTGCTCTCGCTTGTTCCTGTACTCGCGGTAATCCTCGGAGTGTTTCGCGCTCTAGGTGCAATGGGCGCCGAGTCTAGCTTGGTCGATTTTCTGGCTCGAGAGTATATCGTAGTATCACAGGCTGAGATCTCTCATACTCTTCTGGAGTGGTCGGACAAAATCAGTGTTCAGCGTATGGGCATTATAGGAATACTTCCTATTCTCCTTATCGCCTTCATTACCTTCAACAACCTCGAGAGAACCGTTAACCGAATCTGGCGAGTCGAGAAGCGGCGTTCACTGGGCAAGCGGGCCGCTACCTTCTTTGTCACCGCAACTCTCGGGCCCCTCTTCCTAGGTTTTTCACTCTACCAAGCGAGCCAGTTTGGCCTTGCCGATGGCTGGGCAGGAGGGCTATTGAGCGCTTTTATGGGCTTTGCCGGTCTCTTCCTGGTAAATTTCGTACTGCCGGCAACTCCGGTCCGCGTGTCCGCAGCCCTCGTCGGCGCCTTTGTCAACGCTCTTGCTGCAGAACTGGCAAAACTCGCATTCCTGGCCTATATCAGTAATTTCGGCATGGCGAAGTACGCCGGGATATATGGACAACTCGCCGTCGTCCCCATCTTCCTTATTTGGATCTACTGGTCGTGGCTGATGTTGCTCTTGGGCGTAGAAGTAACCCACGCGGTACAAAACTACCACCTACTCGAAAAGTCCCATCACGGACAAGCGCTCAGCCTGGCCGATGAGTTTGACAAACACGTCAACGCCAACACCGCCGTGCGCATTACAACCGCCATTGCCCTCGCCCAATCCGCCGGCAGCGATGGCCTGACACGTTTCCAAATGGCCAAAAAGTTCGACATTAGTGACGATGTTGTCCGAATACTAACCGGCCGCCTCGCCGCTGCCGGCATCTTGGCAAAGCCAGGCTCGGACAAAAAATGGCGTCTTGCCGCCCCTGCCAAAGCCATCAGCGTCAGGCAAATATTCGATGTGTTTCGAGCAAACGCCCAACAAGCTGTTAAGACAGAAGCCAGCGATGACTTGCTGTCGGCCTTGTTGATAGAGCACCGCCAGCGAGAGAAGGCGCTGACGATCGAGAATTTGGTTGCTGAGCAGTCGCGCGAGTGAAGCGTGGGCTCTTCCGACAGAGGAGTCCCTGCCAACGACCGCAATAGACATGCTGACATTATCGGTTTCATTGATGAGCTGTAGATGCGTAACGTTGTCTTTGCAACGAAGATGATTCCAAGGTGTCCTCCTGACATGCGAATCACGTCATCCCTCGTTGGACTCCTTCTTTTTTTGGCCAGCGGCTGCCAGCGTCCGATAGCGGCCAGGCCAGTAGTGCCCAAGACCGTGTCCGGTACTGCACCGAGGCCCGCTGCGTCCTTTGATGAACTGATGATTCGCTTTGGCTCGCCCAAGCTCATCAATCGCGATAAAGGCTGTGAAAATGGTCAAGTGATCGCACACTGGTCCGTAGATGCTTCAGAAGAGCAACAGCAATGGGTTTGGGCTCAGCAAGGTCCAGGCGGCTGGCATGTAGCACACGAGTTTGTCCGGCGAGGCGCCCCCTTTCAACACGCCGTTATCGGGCGTTTTCGCGGCGATCGATGCTTGGCAGCGGTTCTAGAACAAAGAGATCGCCACCATACAAATGAGACTGGCATGTTGGAGTGTTTATCGACCTACACCGTGGTTCTGCTAGGCGGCCCATCCGAGATCCGAGTCTCGATGGGGACCCGTTCATGTCCAAAATCCTGGTTTCAATGTGGTCTAACCCCTCGGTGTGATATTGGCGCGTCGTACGGAACACAACATCAGTTCCACTTGCGAGAAGCCTTCGCCATTTGGGAGGCCAATCGCGATGGACTCATTGTCGTCGGCGGCGATAATATTCCGCTCTTCGAAATGTGGGACCTTGGAAGAGACGAAGCACGCCTTCTTGGTACTATCGATTCGCGCTACATATGGCCGGTTGAGGGGCGCGTCGAGACCTTGCGTTGCGAGGACAAATGGGGCTCGAAACGAAATGAGGTTTGGGAAGTTAGCACTCGTGGTGTTCAGCGTCGGCTGATTGAATCCAAGATTACACTTAGCTGTGCTGACTTCTGGAGCCGACAACGATGAGACAATTCGTTTTGTGACAGCGCAAGAGCGTATTCTACGTCTTTCATCACCGCATGAGACTGTTGGTCATTTGAGCCGCGTCCGTCTCCGGAGATGCCGAGCGAATCTAGCGTACCGCCGGACTAAAGAAAATCGGTGTAGTTGACTAGCCAATAGTGTCCGGCTTTGCCGATGGAGTAGATGCCGAAGCCGACGAGGAAGAGGCCAACGACTCGGTTGATGGTGGTGGCCTTCTTTTGCAAGAAGCTTTTGCCGCGGTGGGCGAGGAAGGCGACGAAGCTAAACCAGGCGAAGGAGCCGACTCCGATGCCGACAGCGGCTGCGATACCGCCAGCTTGATTGACGTCGGCCATCCAAGATCCTAAGAAGACTACCCAGGCCAACAGGGTCGAGGGATTGAGTAAGATCAGGGCAATTCCCAGCCCGAAGCCGCTCCAAAAGTAGGAATCATCGGCATTTTTGTCCACCACCTTACTCGGGTCGGCGGGCTTGGAGCGCAGTGTGATGATGCCGTACAAAATGAGTGCAACACCGCTCAGAGCAAAGAGTATGGGGGGAATGTCCGGGCGCGTTTTAACCAGGGGACCAAACCACAAGATGCCAACAAGGGCGTAAAACATGTCTGCGATGGCGCCGCCGAGAGCGACGGCGATGGCGCGCTTAAAGTGGTGGCGACAGGCGGTGTCGATGACTGCGATGTTCACCGGGCCAATGGGAATGCCTGTTACGGCTCCGCCAATCGTGCCAATGATGAAGTACTTCAGCATCGTCCACCGGACAGTGTTATAGATTGGATATGACTGCTTCCGTGACTTGGCTGGGACATGCTACCGCGCTTGTGCGTTTTGGCGACACTCAGATTTTGATCGACCCCTTGGGTCGCAAGCGTTCGCTCAGTGTCGGACAAGTGAGCACGGTTTTGATTACGCACTCCCACGTCGACCATCTCAACCGCTGGACTCTGGGTGGCCTTTCCAAAGACACCCGCCTCATCGTGCCCAAGGGCGCAATCGATATTGTCCGGAATCTGGGATACTCGCAGGTGCTCGAAGCCGAGCCGGGCGATCACTTTGACTGTGACGGCATTGATGTCATTGCAGTGCAGACGCGTCACGATACCGGTCGCTGGAAGAAGAGCGACAAACCCGTGTGTGTTGGTTACATCCTGCAGAAGAATGGCATCATCGTGCATCACGCGGGCGATGTCGATATGTCGACCTACGATGTCTTCGATGAAATCGGCAAAAAGTACGATATTGACGCTACTTTGCTGCCAATTGGAGGCATGCTGCCGCCTTGGTACTACCGAAATCGCCAAAACAAACTCGATGAGGGCGTGCACATTTGCCCCGAGACTGCACTGGGCATCGCCCAAAGGCTCAATGCCCGGGCCATGGTTCCCATTCATTGGGGCACCGTAAATCTCAGGCTCTTCCACCGCCGAGTCGCTCCTGCCAAAATTCTCATCGACGTCGCCAGCACGCAAAACCTCGATGAATTTGTTCAAGTCTTGGCTCATGGTGACGCTCTGCCGCTCACAGCGAGAGCCGGTCGCGGCGAGAGTCACTCATAGCGAGATGTAGTAGCGGACAAGTCCGGTGAGACCAATCACCACGCAAACCAAGCCCATGACCGAGCCAAAAACTCGTCGTGTCGCTCTTTGCGTTCCGGCCAAAAGCGAAGAAAATTTCGGCCATCCCACCACAGCCAAATCAGGCAGATGCCCAAGACCATGAAGGAGATAAACCATACTGCTGCTTCGTGTGAAAGAATCATGCGGGCACCGGATCGATCAGCATTCGCTTGAGGTCATGCACAAGAATGAAAGCCATGGTGGAAACGCAAGCCCAGGCGTAAAACTCGGCCTCGACTTGCATCGCGCCAAAGCCGACTAGGTAGATGGTAAAGGCCACCACCCGCTCCATGGCCCAAGAGCGATAGTTGGTGGTCTTGCCAATGCGCTTGGCGTAGAGAAGCCGTCCGACGGTGTTGACTCCGCCGAGCGCCAGGATTCCGACAATCGGTATCCACGGTAAATCACCGTGCCAAGCCAAGTAGCTGAGCATGACGCCATAGCAAATTCCGTCCGCGGCAGCATCGAAGAACTCGCCAAACCCGGACGTGCAATTGAACTTACGCGCCGCCATGCCGTCGAATAAATCGAGAAAGCCGCACAGCATTGCCATGACCACGGCCCATTGGCCCTCCCCTTTCTCCATAAATTGCATGAAGGGATAGAGGGTGAAAAACCGCGAAAAGGTAATCGCGTTGGCGGGATTTATATATGTGTAGAGCGTGTTCGTCATCGTATCTCGGACAAATTGGGTCGGCTAGAAGCTCGGACTAGCTCTCCGTCGCTGGTTCTTCTTGTTGGGTTAGAAGCGCTGCTGGATCGACGTGTCGGTAGCGCTTCCAAGTGAAGATAACCCGCTGAAAGAGTGAAAGATGGCTCATAATTGCCACAGCCCAAACTCCAGCCAGAAGCGGACGCTGGTCGCCCAAGATGGCGGTAAAGAGAACGCCCATACCAAAGTAAATCAGAAACTCGGCTGAGCCAAAGAGGCCGACAACATCAATGGGATGTCCGATTTTACCTTCTTCTCGAAAGATGTCTTGTTGCGATTCGGCATACACGCTGAGCTTAGCGATAACGTTGGACAACGAACCTGTAATGCCGAAGCCAAGAACGATAAGTACGTGAGGGAAATCGTAGCTGAGGTTGACGCAAGCGCCGGCGTAAATGATTCCCAGAACCCATCGGTCAGTGACATCATCCATGACCGCGCCGAAGGTGGAACGCTGATCGAAGTTGCGGGCGACAAAGCCGTCAATGTGATCGATTAGACCACGGGCGACAAGCAGGGCGAGACCGGGCCACCACAGGCCGTACAAGAAGAGCAAGCCACAGAAAAGGCCAACAAAGGCCCCGAGCAGAGTCCAGTCGTTGGCGTGCAGGGGCAACTTGGCAATCCTCGATACAATCGGATAGAGGACTTTGTCGAGTTGCTTTCGAAGGGCGAATAGATTCATAGGATTCTCTCGGAGAAGTAGGCGATACGAGTAGGCGATATGAACGGGCTATTGAGCGGCGCGAATTTCGGACAGCGCAGCCTTGAGACAAACGATAAATCGGTCGAGCTCTTCTGCGGTGACCGAGAGTGGAGGCTGCAGGCGCAGTACATTGCCATGAGGTCCACTGACAGTAATCAACATGCCAGCCTGGTACAAATGGTCTTTGATCGCGCCGACGATCCCTTTGGCGAGCGGCGATTTGTTTTCGATATCACTCACAAGTTCTACTCCACCGAGTAGTCCGAAGAAGCGAACGTCGCCAATCCAAGAGTCTTTGAGCTTGCGAACAGCGCTTGTGAAGTACTCGCCCATGGCCCGGGCATTCTCTACGAGTTTTTCTTCTTCGAGAACATTAATCAGAGCAAGTCCGGCCGCGCAAGAGACTGCGTTGCCACCGTTGGTAGGTGTTGTACCGGCGTAAAAGCCGCAGCTCAGCTCGTTGGAGGCCAAAACCACGGCCAGTGAACCAACACCGCCCGAGACACCTTTGCCGACGGTAATTATGTCTGGCTGAAGGTCGTAATGCTCTGCCGCAAACCATGTGCCCGTGCGTCCGATTCCGGTCTGAATCTCATCGAGAATCAAATAGAGTCCGAGCTTTTTGCGGATTTCGTCGAGGCGCTTCCACCAAGCTTTGGAGGGGATTAGGCCACCAGCAGCTTGTGCCGGCTCAGCCAAAATCGCGCCAATATTGGGATTGGCAGCTAAGATTTCTTCCACACCATCGAGGCATCTCGCCGTACACTCATCTCCGTCACAGGCGCAGCGATAGGGGTATGGCGAAGGCAGGCGAGTAAATTGCTCTGGTAAATCAATGCCAGCAGTCTTTCGGTATTTTTCTGATCCGCAAGCGCCCAAGACACCCAGGGTCAAACCGTGGAAGCCGTTCTCCAGGCTGGCAAAGTCGGACTTGCCGGTCTTTTGCCGAACCATTTTTAGTGCGAATTCAACTGCCTCAGATCCGCCGGTGGCAAAGAATACTTTGTGTACCGAGTCCGGGGATATCTCGACCAGCTTTTCGGCCAAATCGACAACCGATGCCGTGGTGTGTCGTCCGGAGACTTGCACCACTTTATTCAGTTGCTCGACCGTTGCTGCAATCACCTTTGGGTGGCAGTGTCCGGCCTGGTTAACAAAGTATCCCGAGGTAAGATCCAAGAAGGTCTTGCCGTGGGCGTCGGTGATATTACAACCTTTTGCATCGACAACTGGCACTGGCTCTCCGCTCCCCGACCAGGGCCGGATAACGAATTGCTCATCGCGAGAAAGGATGTGAGTTGCTGTTTTTTTGTTTTCTTCTGTAGTCATGATGCACCTATCCACCCAGTACCTCGGGCGCGTATGCAGAGTGTAGAATCGGGAGACTCTACAAAAATCACAATCGCAATTCGAGCGCTTAGGCGCTAACTGCTACTGGATTACTCTGAGAGTTTGAATCATCTTCAATGAAGTTTTTCTGAGCCGGATTCCACAAACGCAACTCTTCAGAAAGAATCGCCGGCCGCGACCCTACTGAGTTATCTTCATCGTCGCAACTATCCGCAATCTCATAGATTCTATAGCGCGCACGCTTGTGCATCGCACCCTCGCCCGAGTCGTAGCTGCCCGATTGAATGCCCCGAACTGGTACCTCACCTCCCTTGCCTGGCAGGGTTGCACTGAGATCTAAATGCTCGTGACCGTGTAAAATCAGCTCAGCGCCGGTCTCTTCGAGGATTTTGTAGAGCT
>JAESTW010000168.1 GCA_016763395.1 Kofleriaceae bacterium | reverse complement strand
TCAAGCCATCCTTTGTGCTTGGCTGGCAGGCGAAAGAATCGCAGAGAGCCTAGCTCCAGATAACGCAAGGGTTCTCCCCGTTGCACGTCCGGCTCGGTGTCAAACGAGGACTCTAGATCTAGCTCAACCCATAGGTTCTCATGCTTGATAATGAGGAAGGGCAGCTCGGCGCCATCGAAGCGCCCCCAGAGATCGTGGTGCCAACCCCGTGTTCCGCATAGAGCCTTGTAAATTCGCTGTACGACCACAATCCCAGAGAAACGTGGAGTGTGATTTTGGGCGGTGCGCTCGGCTTGGGTAAGCTTGTACACTTCTCTGTGTGCTTGGCGAAATGGCTGGGTGATTTGTCTTGTCTCGATAAACCGCCGCCACAGAGAAACGGTTTTCGCGTCGCTCTCGATAGGGTGCCACAGGGTAAAGGTGGCACCATCGGCTGGGGAGTGCTTTTTGCCGGACAAATCGATGAGATCGTCGTCGGACTGCAAGGCTAGGGTCGTAGTATCCCCAGATCGAAGTCGCCAAATCACCCCTCGACTGATGTGTCCGACGACAGGATGTCGCAAATATCGGGTTTGCCAGGCGGCTAGGCGAACGCTTCTGTTTGTGCCTAGCATGCACTCAATCCGGCGTCTCTGGCTGCTAACGAGTGCCTTGATGGACTTTATTTTCTTCTTGAAAGTCTTGAGTTCATCGGCATACTCGGTTTTAACCTGAGTGGGAACGCTCTTGTGTACTTTGCCGCTAGGACCAATCCAGGATTGCTCAATTGTGTTGTTACCAGCGAGTTTGAGGACAGCGATATACTCACCGATGGCAATCTGGCCTCGGCCGACCTGTTGGAGGCCAAGAGTGGGAACGGCAATGTCGTCCAGGTCCTCTTCGGACAAGTTGAGTGTCTTTGCCAGCTCGGACAAGACCTTGTCCAGTAGGTTGAGTCCAGTCCGGTTTTTGATTCTGGATTTTAGGTTGACAAGCTGACCCAGGGCATCGATGTTTGCTTGTGCGGCGAGGGCATGAATGCAAGCGTTTCCGATTTTGGCCGAGACTGGGCCGTAGAGGCGAAGCTTCTTGAAGCATCGCTCGGTAGTCTCGGCCAGGCAGACAGCAAGACTGCTGTCGCCAGAGAGTTGTAAGCTCCACACCAGACCCCGCAGAAGGTCCGAATATCGAGGCGTAACCATCTTCTGCGCTGCATCCTGGGGAGGTGTGCCAAGTCCGCCCACTGGGGCAATGATTTTAACTTGCGCAGACCTTCCAACCGCAGCCAGTGCAGTCGCGACTGTTTCGATGTGCAGCTGGGAGTCTAAGGCACTGACAATCGGCTGTGCCGCCGCTAACCACTGGGCGCTCGGCATTGCCGCGCTTGCGGTTTCCGCATGTCTCAACAGCGGTGTTAGTGCGGCGGCGTTCTTTGGGGATTGGAGAATCTCGTAGAGCGCTTCTGTCCATGCGTCAACCGCAGTGAGGGGGTAGCAGTCTCTGGATTCGCTGGCATCGATGAGTTTTTGAATTTCGATTCGGACTCGTCTATCGTTCGCGGGCTCACAATATATGTGGTAGCCAGTTCTGGTCTTCTTGGTCTTTTCCAAAAATGCCGCGAGTTCTTTGCTCGGAATCTTGCCTTTGGTTGACCGTCTGAGGATGGGGAGGATTTCTTGAACGGTTAGATCAGTCTTATGGAGGTGGAGGCCAAGGATTTGGTCCTCGCTGTAGTTGTGCTGCTTGCCCAGGGTTCGATCAGTGATGGTATCGGAGACTTCGACAACTGAAATCAGCTGCTTCTCCTCTGGTGAACAGTTTTCCGGCCAGAAGGTCCGCTCGTCTGACCATTTTACCGGCAACGCGTCTAGGTTGCGTTGCCGTCGTTGTTTCTCGATTTTAACTCGTCCGCGCCGGATTATCGCAAAGGCTTGCAAGACGAGCATGCACGCTTCTGGATCGGGAAGGATTTCGTTTTTGAGTCGTTTTCTTAAAGTGGGGGAGAGTCGACCGTACGGCGCCGGCTTCGCGATGAGTGGCTCGATAACATCGGTAGTAAACGAGTGAGCCTTTTCGTTCACGCTCAATTGCAAGATAAACTTTGCGGACAAAAAGCGTCTCAGTTTACTCACTTGCCGTTTCCCCATTTTCCCTGTGCCCATCGCGGACGGACTGTACCATGAAGCGCAAAGCATTCTCGAAGGGACAAAAGCAACGCTACCTGCGGTTGTTAGTCACAGTTGGACAGTAGTTTGACTGTATGGAGCGTCGAGTTGGGTACAATTCAACGTCATGGATCAAAACCGCAAATCGCTCAATCTCAACCTGCGTTCTCTGAAGCCTTCTGCGACGGTCGCTATTAACGAACATTGCAATGCGCTTCTGGCGGAAGGCAAGACGGTGTACAAACTCGGTCTTGGGCAGTCGCCATTTCCGGTGCCGGACATCGTAGTAAAAGCGCTTCAGGACAATGCGTTTCAGAAAGACTATCTGCCGGTTAAGGGGTTGCGGCCCCTGCGAGAAATGGTTGCGCAGTACCACAGCAATCGAGAAGGCATTGGTTGCACGGCAGAAGGGGTGCTGATTGGGCCAGGGTCCAAGGAGCTGATGTTTCTCTTGCAGTTGGCGTTTTACGGGGAACTCGTTATTCCCGCGCCAAGTTGGGTTTCCTATGCACCGCAAGCGCAGATTATCGGACGGAATGTGCGCTTTGTTCAAACTCAGCGCGAAGACGGCTGGCGCCTTACCGCGTCCGGACTGGAAGAACTGTGCCTGCGAGACCCGGACAGACCTCGGGTGCTAATCTTGAACTATCCAAACAATCCGACCGGTGGAACCTATAGCGAAAGTGAACTAAAAGACTTGGCCGAAGTATCGCGCCGCTTTGGCATTATACTACTTTCGGACGAGATCTATGGCGAAGTGCAACACGATGGAAAGCATGTCTCCATTGCCCGTTTCTACCCGGAAGGCACGATTATATCCGGCGGCATCAGCAAGTGGTGCGGCGCTGGCGGCTGGCGATTGGGCACCTTCGTGTTTCCCAAAGAGTTGCACTGGCTGCTCGATTCGATGGCAACGGCTGCTAGTGAAACCTATACCTCCACAAGCGCACCCATTCAGTATGCGTCAATTGCAGCCTATACCCCTTCGCCTGAAATTGAAGAATACCTACGCCATAGCCGCCGTGTTCTCGGGGTCTGTGGCAACTGGGTGGCTGAGCGGCTGCGTGCGTCCGCTATTCACTGTCCGCAACCGGCTGGTGGTTTCTACGTCTTTCCCGATTTGAGCGGGCACAGCGAGAAACTTGCCAAACGCGGAATTCATACCAGTGAAGAATTGTGTACGAGGTTATTGTCCGAGACCGGCGTGGCACTTCTTCCCGGTAGCGACTTTGGCAGGCCACTGAGCGAGCTGACCGTGCGGGTAGCGTACGTCAACTTTGATGGCAGCTTGGCCCTGAAGGCTGCAGCGCAGGTATCTGGCGATCTCGATGAGTCCTTCTTGCGGGCGCACTGCGACAAGGTTTGCATAGCCATCGACGCTCTTTGCCATTGGGCGTCACGTTAGTTTCTTACTAGCGCCTTGGCCCACACGAGACACTACTTGCTGGCACTTTTCCAGCGCCACGCACTGTGGTAACTTGGCACCACCTTGATGCGTTGGATTACTGTGGTGTGTACGTGGGCTTTCGTGACTGGCTCTTCGGGGCCGGTAATGGCGCAAGAGGCTG
>JAESTW010000167.1 GCA_016763395.1 Kofleriaceae bacterium | reverse complement strand
GCATTTCCGAGATGATCACGCGCTCCTGCGCCATGGCCACCTTACTCGTGGACAAACTTGGAGAGCTAGAAGGAGTTGAGGTCATCGCCCGTCCGAGAATCAACCAGGGTCTCGTTCGCTTTCTCGACAGCGAGGGAAATCACGACGAGCGGACCGACGAAGTCATCGATGCCATTGTGTCTGAAGGCACCGCTTGGTTTGGCGGCGTTACTCACCGGGGCATGCGAGTCATGCGCATCAGTGTGTGCAACCACCGGACACAGGAGTCAGACATTGACCGGACCGTCGACGCCGTATCCCGTATCCTCACCACCGCTATCTAAGGCTGCTAGCCTCGCGCTTCCCGGAGAAGCCTCGATCCCTGTACCCCTGCGGCCAAGGTGTAGACAAGTACAACGGCGACAGTCGCCGAACTATTGGCAAATGATGGCCCGGGTTGGAAGAGCGCCACACTGCCGACAATGAGCCCTATGAACGCGATAACCCCGGTATACGCCAAGTTTATGCCACAGAACATTCGCCGGGCATTGGGGCGCTCCACAGTATTGGTCGCGGACAAGCTGAGGTGGAGAACTCCGTAGATCACCAAGGCCGGCACCATAAGGCCAGCCCCAATCCGCCACTCCTCACTGGATTCAATAATGGAGTAGAACAATATTACTGTTCCGAGTAGTAGGATTTGCACAGCGGCCAGCTGAAACCAACAGGCGATGACTTTGATTCCAACATGAATGTCCGGGGCTTGCTCCCTCGAATCTCGTACCCTCACCAGGATGTAGACAATGATGGGCAGCCAAACTGCAATCATCACCATCGGCCCGACGAAGAGCTGGGACGTAAACATCCCTATCGAGGTCACTACTGCTCTCCGTCCGCGGGGCCAATGCTTGCCGTTGCCAGAGGTAGGCCTCCGCGTCCGGTTGCCAGCCCCAAAAAGGATCGCCCTTGCATGAGTGCCGCGATTCCGTACACCGCGACCGCGCAAAAGATCAAACGGTTGATCTCAGTGGGGACGTTTTTCTGAAAAAGTGCGATTCCTCCGTACAACAACGCACTAAATGCAACAAGCCCAGTTTGTATCAAGCTCACTCCAGCGAACATGCGATGAACGGCCGGACGCTGCTCGGTATTGGTCGTTCGCAGAACAACAAACATGACGCCCAGGATGATTGAACTCGGCAGAGCAATGCCCAAGGCGACCCGAATCAACTGCTCGCCCAGATTACTTGGCAAGTCGGTAATCGTTGCGTAGGACAAGAGAAGACCAGCCATCAACAACAACTGAAAGGCCGCGACTTTGAACCAGCACATCGCGACCTTGATTCCGATCTGGGCGTCGGGTGAAGTATCCTCTTTGTGGGACCGCCAACGAGCAACGATGTAGATAAGTATCGGCACCAGTACGATTGCTGTGATTACTGGACCGAGGATTACCTGGCTATACGCCATGGCCATGTACATTTCATCAAACATTTTTGCGCCCTTCTCTCTGCGGGAGAACCCCCAAGGCGGCAATGTACCCTATTTCACTGCATGGGCAAACAGAGATCGATCTCAGGAAAGCGGGTCCCGATACTCACCTGCGGCATCCGCCCTAGGCGATTCCAGGACGCTGACGGCCGCTATCCGACCAAGTCGACTAGCATGCCTGCACTTACCCCTTGCCGGCTGTGCAACTTGGACGCAATCTCATCACGCACTCGGCTTAGGGAAAGTTCGCTTAGTTCAGCGCCAACGTCTGTATCCTGAATTCGAGAAGCAGCGGCAGCGACGTTTTCCATGGAGACCTGAAGCCCTTCTTGGGCCCCTTCTAGGCGGTTTCGAGTCGCGCCAATGCCCGCCCGGGCCGTCGACAAGGCCTCTGTCGCTACGTCAAATGCGTCGAGCGCCACCTGTGCTCCACCCGCAGTAGACAGATCTAAACCATCGAGTCCGAGCGCGGACAAGCTCGTGTCCGGAGTATCCAAGTCGATCCGGTTGTCTGCATCACCTCCGGTACCTACTTGAATCTCAGTAGAACCGCCTTGCAGTAGTTTGTTGCCATTGAATTCTGTAACCTCGGAGATTCGCCCCATCTCCTCTTGCAGCATGGAGAACTCGGTTTGAATGATACCGCGAGCGCTATCATCCAGAGTTCCGTTGGCCGACTGCATCGCCAACTCGCGCATCCTAGAAACAAGATCCGTCTGTGTTCCCAGTGCGCCATCGGCAATATCGCTCTGTGAAACGCCATAATCGATGTTCCGGCTTGCCTCGCTGGACGAACTTAGTTCGCTCAACAATTGATTGGCAATTGCCAATCCGGCCGCGTTATCCGCGGCACGATTAATCGCCTTACCGGAGGACAATCGCTCAATACTGCGCGACATTAACTCCTGAGAGTTGCTCAATCCCCGTTGGATCGAATGATTAGAGGAAATGCTACCAATTCCAAATGTGGCCATAAACGTACCTTGATCTGCATCAGCGCGCTAGCTCGACGTGGGGTAGCAAACCCTAGCGCTCCGGTTTCTGCGTTTCTATCATGCCACTAGAAAAACGCCAATGCAACACAATTCCACGCCTCGCATGTATGCAGACATTGTCGCACACCGACTAGGGTCTTAGGTGTCCGACGATGTGCGCTTTCAGCTCTTTACGGCGTCTGCGGAAGCGAAAGCTGTGACGCCAAAGCGCCTTGTACAGTCGAAATTTCTGATGCGCCAAAATCTCGGTCCCATCCACTCGGCGAGCGTACATTTCAATCACCTCATCATCCAAAAGCACCAACGCCAACCATTCTCGCCAATACTTGCTGCCGTAGATTAGCCGCGCCAGCCATCTGTCCAGAGATAATTCTTGTCCGACAATGGCCTTCCGAATCTGCCTGCGATAGCCAGAGAAGGAATACTTCCCTGTGCGAATCGCGGCGTCGATAGCGTCTCCTGCCACGATGGCCTGCTCCAGTGCTACGGCAATGCCCTCGCCTGTTAGCCCATCAATCCCCGCCGCGTCGCCAACGGTGAGCACCCGCTCTTCGGAAATACGGGCGCGGGGGTGGTAGCCCCATACCGGCCAACCGCGAGTGCCCTTCGCCGGCAACTCGATCCCGTAGGGCAAGAGCCCCTGACGAAGCATCTCGGTCAAGTCGCGGCCACTGAGATTGCAGCCCTTGGCGGGATAGTGCATAAGGCCAACATTGAGGCTGTTGTCCGGGGCCGGAAAAAGCCACAGGTACCCTCGCAGGCCGCGGTCCATCAGCGAAAAATCGTAGACCATTGTCCGGGAATGCCCCTCGGGCATCGGCACTTTCATTGCGCACATGAAGAGCCGATGCGGGGTTTCCTTCTTGTTGGCCAGCAGAGTCTTTCGCACCTTCGACGCTGCACCGTCTGCCCCGACGAGTACCAGGGCACGCAACTCGCGCCCCTTTGTGGTTGTTACTACGATATATTCTGATTCCCGCCGGTACGAGAGCAAGCCCTCCCCTTCCACTACATTCACGCCCATCTCTCTTGCCTGCTTAACGAGGTCGGCGTCGAAATCAACACGGCGAATCACTTCCACTTCCTTGCCCATCGCAATGTGGCGCTCGAAGCTGCCATAGCGAATCAGCGCACTCTCGCACGGCGCCTTCGCGACCCGATTCTTCAAACCGAGTTCTGCCAGTGCCGGGTCCATGTGTCCGGTCAGAGCACCACCACAGGGCTTTTCCCGAGGAAAGTGATAGCGATCGAGGACTAGTATATTTGCAGCTCTACCATGCTGCGCCAGACGGGCCGCAACAGCGACGCCCGCGGGCCCAGCACCGATGATTATCGCCTCGTACAGCTTCTCTGACACGTAAGCCAGGTATCACAATTAGGGCGCCGGGAATAATAAATGAACAGATTCTGGTAGCGCTATATTCCGGCGACTGCGGACACAAGAACAACCGCAGTCATCTTGCCTGTGGGCACAACGTCACCTGCCAACACATCTACTTCCGAGCCAATCACGAGATTGAAAGGCACAGAGTAGTTTCTCATGTAATCAGAAAGAAGCTGGCGGCCATTGTCCGTGAGATTGACTTCCATTTCCCCGCTCACCATTCCCGCTGGAACTGAGGGGATATTGCCAATCGCCTGCGCCTGAGGATCCCCAGGCGACATGACGTTATTAGGAGCGACGTAAACGACCATCGGCGGAGAATCCACGTTGAGCGTATTCTCTGTGATCTTGTAACCTATACTCTGGATCGTAATCGATACCAGAGGCTGTCCTTCGATTTCCTCAAGCTCAGGCTTGTCCTTGGTCAGGTCAAAGGTACGCCAAAGGTTCACTAGGATTTTAATGTCGCAGGTATCCCGCGTTCCACATGTGCCAAAGCAAATGCCTTCGGCACCGCAAAGCTGTGACACTCCAAGCGAACAGACGCCTGCACTTTCACTGCAATCGATAGCCGGCATCGTGGAGTCAGTCGTCAGATTCCATTGTCCTGTGTCGACGACAATTTCCTTTTCTGGCAGGCTGAGATCGAAGTCAGCAATATTGGGATCGATGAGACCACAGCTCAGCGTGAGACTGCAAAGCCCCCCAAGAACTCCGGCAAGCGCAAATCGGCGATATAATTTCATAGGAACATCCAGACGTTTTAAGTAGCAGTTAAGCGACAATTGTAACATCACCTCACGGCTATCGCGAAGTGAGAACGATCACCGCAGAGCGGATTTTCCTAGCCCTTTGGCTTAAATGCCGATCTTCTACAGTTCTTTCATGACCGACTCTGCGGCGCTGTAGGGGTCTTGGCTACCTTCTACAACCTTCTGCGCCAAATCCTCCAAGCCTCCGTGATTGGCAATTGCGCGGTTTGCTCGGTCAGACAAAAAGCCGCGAATTAGCTCACTGATGTGAGACATCGCGCGTTCTCGCTTGCTCTCCTCGAATCGGTCTTCGCTTCGCTCGCGATGTGCGTCGATGGCTCGGACAACCTCGACAACACCAGACTCCTCTCGCGTTCCCAGGGTTGCGATGCATTTTACAATTTCAACTTCTTGCCGACCGATGTGATTGCGCAAATCCAGCATGTGAATCAAGTCGCGGATGGCTCGATCAGCACCTTCTCTGTCCGCTTTGTTCACAACAAGCACATCCGCAATCTCCAGAAGCCCAGCCTTGATAGCCTGAATATCATCTCCCAATCCGGGTACGCTCACTACAACCGAGGTGTGCGCGGTCTTCATGACTTCGATTTCGTCTTGTCCGACACCAACCGTCTCGATGATAACCCGTTCAAATCCCATCGCGTCGAGCACACTCACGACATCAAAAGTAGATCGAGACAAACCACCGAGTTGTCCGCGTGTTGCCAGGGATCGAATAAACACGCCAGTATCGCCAGCATGCCGCTGCATTCGAATTCGATCGCCCAAGATCGCACCTCCCGAGAAAGGCGAAGTTGGGTCTACAGCCACTACACCGACGCGATGCCCCTGAGCGCGGTACACGCTTATCATGCTGTCGACTAGCGTTGATTTACCGGCGCCTGGGTTTCCTGTGATACCAATGATGAACGCCTTGCCCGTATGGGGGTAGAGTTTCTTCAGTTCTTCAATCGCTGAGGGGATTCTGTCGTCCAAGTCCCGCATAAGGCGTGCGCCTGCGCGAACCTGCCCTGCGAGTACGTCATCAATTCTTGTCATTTCGATCCATTTTTAAAACGCGCTTCTGGTCCAGGCGGCGTGTAAAACTGCACGGCCTTGAGCTGTGCTGTGCCTAGCACTTTCACTCCATGTTCAACCCCTGAAGGGATTTGAATGCCATCTCCGGCCCGCACGATGATCGTCCGGCCGTTAACATACATCTCCGCTTCGCCTTCGAGGATGAGCAAATATTCAGATTCTTGTCCGTGTCTGTGTAGCGGTACAATGGACTCAGGGCTCGCTCGTAACACGCCGAGATACGCCGATGCACCTTTGGGCGAGTTTGCGTCAAAGAAAACCCGAACGGAGGCCTTACCGGACAGAATGGGAAAGACATGAGCGTCTTTGTCCGGCACCACTACTGAGGCGGGGCCACGTTTAGCAACTTTGCCACTATGCACGTCGCCGCTGGCCATCAAAAAGCTTGCATCGCCACTGCCAGTTCCCGAGGGAAAGACAGAGAACTGCACCAGCTGGAGTGCTTCCGTTCCGCTCTGCTGAATCGTATGTGGGGTGTTGGCGGGTATATATACAGCTCCGCCCGCTGCGATCTCCCGCTTGCCTCCTCGGCCATCGATACTCCCGGCCCCGGCGTACACGTAAAAAATCTCATCGTGAGCATGCGCCCGCATTGGGATTGTAGACCCCGGAGATACCCGCAAGATTGCCAAGGCTGCATCGTCATTCCCGGTGTTGCGCTTGCTGAGCAAGACCTGCGCATCGATCGCACCACTCTCAAAAGCCATATGAGGTACATGCGCCTGCGAAACCATGAACTGCGTGTCGGGTGCTACGAACTCAAAGGGGGGAAGCTGTACCGCATCACCCGGCTCAAAAATATCGGCCCATTGGTATTCCCGCCACAGCTGAAGCAAACAGCTGCTAAGCACCGAATCCTCAGCACTGTCTTGGAGTAGCACCACATCAGAGCGGCCTTGTCCCAACATCGTAACGCCCAGAGTCACGGCCCCCTCCAAACGAAAGTCATCGGCAGCAGCACGCGACCAACAGGTGTGTACTGCTGGGCCAAATTCGTTCAGCGCAGAGGTGATAGCATTGATCTGCTTCGCTTCTTTCTCAGCCGCGAGCTGGTCCTCGGTCGGGACCTCTTTGTCCGGCACGGATGGCGCTGCATTTCTTTTGGCAGTTCCCCCGCATGCCGAAGCGAGCACGGCGCCCGCCAGACTCAGGCTGAGAAAAAGGTTCAACTGGCCTCTGAGCCGGAGCCGGCAGTATCTGGTCCAACAGTATCTGGTCCAACATTATCAGGACCGAGATTATCCGTTACCCACTGGCCAATTTCCTG
>JAESTW010000166.1 GCA_016763395.1 Kofleriaceae bacterium | reverse complement strand
GTACATGTCACCAGAGCAGGCTTGCCAGCGGGAGTTTGGACCCGCGAGCGATTGGTACTCTGTAGGAGTTGTTCTGTATCAGGTGTTGACTGGGAAACTTCCATTTGTCGGAAGGCCGCAAGCGGTCTTGTCCGCAAAACAAGAGAGAGACCCGCCAGATCCACGTTCCATGATCGCCGAGTTGCCAGGCGACCTGTGCGATCTGTGCATGCGTCTGCTTTCGCGCGATCCAGAAAAGCGGCCCAATGGTACCGAGGTTCTAGCGCTACTGGGAGCGAAGTCGAGCCAAACGACAGGACACCCAAACGTGCCTCGGACGATAAGCCACTTTGTCGGGCGAGTCGAGCATCTCGAGACACTGCATTCGCAATTCGAACTTGTGCGAGACGGGCAGGGACCGCAGTGCGTTTGTATTCACGGCGCTCCCGGAATCGGCAAGTCGGCTCTGATGGAGACCTTCAGCCTAAAGGAGACAATTGAGAGCGGCGCTGTTGTGCTGGCGGGACGCTGCTACGAGCGGGAATCGGTGCCTTTCAAGGCAATGGATACCATCGTCGACTCTCTGAGCCGATACTTGTGCTCGCTCTCCGATGATGCCGTAGGTAAATTACTACCGGAGTTCACTCAACCTCTCTCTCGGCTTTTTCCAGTGCTGAGAACCGTGCCCGCCGTGGCGAAATTTCAGCGAACGCAACAGCCTCTCGATCCTCTTGAATTGCGTCGCCGGGCGCTTATCGGACTGCGTGAAGTTCTTAGTGCGATCGCTGAATCGTCTCCCTTGCTGGTACGAGTTGATGATTTTCAGTGGGGTGACAAGGACAGTGCAATATTACTCGTGAGTCTATTGGAGCCACCTTCGCCGCCAAACATGCTTCTGTGTATATCGTACCGAAGTGATGATCGGGAAGGCAGCTCTGCACTGCATGTCTTGCACAAGCGGCTCAGAGGTATGGGCCTTCGAAGACGAGTTCACATGTTGGAGGTTTTAGCTTTACGCGACCAGGAGGTCGAGGAACTCGCACAGTCGCGAATGGGTTCTACAGGCGACGCGGCACAGTCGGACATGGCGCGACGGGTCGCCAAGGAGTCTCGTGGAAATCCTTTTTTCGTGGAAGAAATGTGCCGCTATTTGCAACGCGAGGGCCGTGCGCCGGCGGAGGGGGTAGAGGCGCTTTCGCTGGAAGATACCATCATGGCGCGTTTCTCCGACCTGAGTATTCAGCAGCGGCGCTTGCTTGAGGTTGTCGCCATTGCGGGGACACCTCTGCCGGAGGACATTGCGCTTCATGCCAGCTGCCTTGCTGGTCGGCAAAAGGATGTCGGAGTGTTGCGCGTCGGACGGCTATTGCGCAGTAACCGCGAAGGGGTGGTTGCACGTCTGGAAAGCTATCATGACCGTATTCGTGAAGTGTTGGTAGCCAATGTTTCCAATGAACAGTGTCAAAAAGTCAATCACAATCTCGCGCTGGCCTTTGAATCTCTAGCGCCAGGCGATTGCGAAAATATCGCAGGCTTTTTCGCTAGGGCAGGGCTCTTTGAAGAGGCGAGTCCGCATGCAAAACAAGCGGCTGAGAAAGCGGCATCGTCGTTGGCATTTGAACGTGCTGCTCTGTACTTCAGGATGGCGTTGAAAGCGCCACAAGAGAAACACGTAGCGCAAGAGATGCTCGTTGAGTTGGCCTCTGCGCTCTCCAATGCTGGCAAGGGAGTGGAGGCAGCGGAGGCGTATCTCAATGCCGCGAAAACAGCAGCTCCTGCTACTGCACTGGATCTTCGGCGCCAGGCTGCGGACAATCTCTTGCGCGCCGGACACGTTGACGAAGCGGTAGCTACCTTTAAGGGAGTGCTAGCTACGGTCGGTTTAAGCTTTGCCAAGACAAGCAGACGCTCGTTGGCAAACCTCCTGTGGTGGCGCATGACCTTGCGTATACGCGGGGTACACTTCAAACCCCGTGAAGTGTCCGACATCGCTCCTGGTACTCTGTTAAAAGTGGCGGTCTGCGGATCGTGCGCACTCGGCTTTGGCATGAACGATCCGATTCGTGGTGCCGAGTTTCAAACCCGACATTTTTTGTTGGCGTTGCGCAGTGGCGAACCTAGCCGAGTCGGGCGGGCCATGGCTCTCGAAGGAGTGTACCGGGCATTGGAGGGCGCAAAATCTCGAAGCTCGGCCGAAAAGCTGATTCTCACAGCCCGGACACTGGGAGAGTCTAGCGGTGACCCTGTGGTCGCGGCCTTTGCGACGAGCGCGCAGGCGCTGGTTCACTATCAGAATGGGGAGTGGAAGCAGGCGCTTTCGCACTTTGATGAATCTGCCAATATTTATCTGAATCAATGTCGTGGACATCAATCGGTGGCGTGTCAGGCCGAACGTTTGGCTGTAGATACGCTCTACGCCCTAGGTGACATGGCAGAGCTGTCTCGTCGAGTACCCGCCATTTTACGCGCAGCCGATGACCGGGGAGACTTGCACGGAATTACGGACATGCGGACAGGATTGCCCAATTGCCACTGGCTCGTACAAGATCGGGTGGAGCAAGCTCGCGCCGATTGTGTCCGAGGTGAAAAACAGTGGTCGGAACGATCCTTTTTCTTGCAGCACTACTACTCGGCCCTGGCCTCAATTCAAATTGAACTGTACGATGGCCATGGAGCTGCCGCCTTAGAGCGGTTTGAGACGATGTGGCCCAAGCTAAAGCGATCCATGCTACTTCGTGTTCCAGTTGTCCGAACTCAAGCTTCTTGGTTGTACGGCAGGGCGCTAGTAGCCGCAGCGGCAGCACGAGTAGGAAGTGAGCGCAAAACTCTGGTATCGCAAGCGAGGCGGGTGGCAGGGCGACTCGGTTCCCAGTCCATTACCAATGGCAAGCCCTTTGCGACACTACTCCGAGCCCAGTGCGATTTACTGGACGGGAAAGTTCCGCAGGCTTTGGCTTCCTTGGGGGATGAGGGGACTGCTTTTGGGGAAATTGACATGAAGATGTGCGAAATGATCACTCTGAGTGTGCAAGGAAAACTCCTAGGAGGAGAGGCTGGTGCTCAGCTAATTGCGCAGTGCCAGGAGTGGATGAGCAGCCAGGGAGTCGTAAACCCGGACTCATTTTCGAGAATGCTCATTCCGATACGAGATGTCCGAGTCTCTACGGGATGAGGGAGAGTTAGAGTGAACTACTCGGAATTGCGCTAGCGATTGGCGATGATTGGGACATGGGAATACTTCGCTTGTCCGCAGTTCTGGTTTTCGTCCTTGCCTCGTCGCTTGCGGTGAAGGAAATCCACGCGAGCTACCAGTTGAAGTTGGTCGAAGCTCCCAAAGCTCGCCCCGGCAAGAGCCCATCGCCGCTCGGAGAAGAGCGCACAGAGCAAGAGGAGGAGCCAACGACCAGCGCGCTTGCTATCGAAGCGTCAGGAGAAATAATAGGGCGGGTTTCGGCGCTCGAGCAGAGCAATTTGGGTGACGAGATCGTTGTGCTTGCGCTGCATGAAAGCTCCCAGCGAGTCTTTGCCGCCAAGACCGACGCCGCGGGCAGGTTTCGAATGCGAGGGCTGCCCAGCGGAGAGTATCGCTTGGGTGTCGAACGTGGCGCCGATCTAGTCGAATTTGTCGGGGTGAAAGTGCTTCGAGGCAGAACAACATCGATACACCTCAAACTCTCCTTTGAGTAGTTTGGCACTCCGACGTACTTGGCTTGGTGCATCTCTGTGCTAGCGTGGGGCCGTGGCCCACGTACCGATGGTTCCTATTGGCGTTGAACGCGAAAAAGCGGTCGACACTCGTACCTACAATGACTACCGCAGCTCAAACTTAGAGCGGGAGGAGTTACTTCACGCTCGGCGCGAAGAAGTCCGGCAGGGCTGGGGCGAGAAGTATATTGACCGAGTTCACAAGAAGGGCAAGCTCACGAGCCGTGAACGAATCGCTCTTCTGATTGACGAGGGAACTTCGATTCAAGAAGTGGGAACCTTCGTAAACTACGGACTAGAGTACGAGCGAGGGGCAAAATCTCCGGCTGCTGGTGTCGTTACGGCATTCGGACAAGTAGAGGGTCGCTGGTGCATGATTATTGCCAACGACAACACCGTCGCCTCTGGAGCTTGGTGGCCCCGGACGCCCGAGAAGATTCAGCGCGCGCAAAAGATGGCCTTGCGACTTCGCTTGCCGACGATCTACTTAGTGGATTGCAGTGGCTTGTTCTTGCCCGAGCAGAGTAACTCCTTTCCCGGCGCTCGCGGAGCCGGACATATCTTCAAGATGAACAGCCTTCTCAGCGACAGCGGCGTACCACAACTCGCCGGGGTATTCGGAGATTGCATCGCAGGTGGCGGGTACATGCCTATCATCAGCGACCGGGTGTACATGACCGAGCAGGCGTACATGGTGATTGCCGGCGCTGCGCTTATCAAGGGAGCAAAGAGTCAAAACATGACTTCGCTCGGAATTGGTGGGCCCGAGGTTCATGTTCATCAAAGTGGTTGCGCGGACACCCGTGTACCCGATGACGAAACCTTACTCGCGTGTTTGCGCCGCGAGATGAAAACGCTACCCTCGTCCGCCGCTGACTATTACCGCGCAGGCAAAGGCGCTATCGATCCGCATTTTCCCGCTGCTGAGTTGACCGGACTACTGCCGACAGACCACCGGGAAGCCTACGATGCAAAGCAGATTCTGGCGAGACTCGTCGACGAGAGCTTGTTCTGGGAGCTTATGCCCAATCTCGGCGAGGAAATGGTGTGTGGAATTGGTCGAGTGGGTGGGCTCTACGCCGGGTTTATTATCAACCGGCAGGGCTTGGTCGACAGTGCGGAGAATCCCGGACAAAAACATCCCGCAGGTATTCTTTACCGCGAGGGAATTGCGAAGATTTCAGCATTTTCCAGGGCCTGCAATGACGATGGGATTCCACTGATATGGCTTCAGGACATCTCTGGCTTTGATATTGGTGAAGAGGCAGAGAGACTCGGACTACTCTCTTATGGCTCCAACCTCATCTACACCAACAGTACCAATACCACGCCGATGTTCACTGTGCTTCTGCGCAAGGCGTCCGGTGCTGGATACTACGCGATGGCCGGTATGCCCTACGACCCGGTGGTGCAGTTATCCACGTGCCTATCCAGACAGAGTGTAATGGAAGGTCGGACGCTCGCGATTGCCACCTACAACACGAAACTCGACGACCAGTTTCAAATCACGACTCAAGATCCAGAGGAGCGGGCGAAGATAGAGAAGGGAATGAAATCGGTGGAAGAGCGTATCGAGCAGGACATGGACCCCTATGTCGCCGCTCGTCAAATGGACACCGACGAGATTGTGCCTCTAGATGAACTTCGGACATGGCTGGAGAATTTGATCGAGATGTCGTACCAGTCTTCCGGGTATCGCAGAGTCAAGAACCCTCGGATCTGGAGCATGCACGATCTGGAGCTAATGAGCACGGCAGGTCGAGGAGCGAAATCATGAGCGACAAGTCACTGCCTCTTCTCGTCGTTGAGGATTCACAGGGGCGAACCCTTCTCAAGTGTCCGGGGGTCGGCCTCTGGATAGGAGCGCCAAGTGCAGGGCAGCTTGTGATTGCCGGACAAAGTGT
Organism: Kofleriaceae bacterium; assembly: GCA_016763395.1. Taxonomy (GTDB): domain Bacteria; phylum Myxococcota_A; class Polyangia; order Haliangiales; family Haliangiaceae; genus NORP324. The sequence continues at coordinate 3,142 of JAESTW010000166.1, read as the reverse complement.
CGGCCGCTTGCGCACTCTTGGGCGAGAAACTGAGCTCGTTGTTCCCAGTGAGGTGAGTGGCCGGATTTGGGAATTGGCAGCACAGCCCGGAGCCGCTCTTGAGTACGGCCAAGCCTTGTTGGCCCTAGGGGAAATCTCCGGCGACCAGAAATCTGAGACTCAATTGGTGGCGGCTGCCAGAACAACGCAAAGTGGCGCGCTAGTTTTTGCCAGTCATTCTAGCGGTCGATATTACTCTCGTCCGAGTCCCGATAAGCCCGAGTTCGTCAGTGTCGGCGACGAAATTGAAATTGGCCATACCGTGTACTTGCTCGAGGTCATGAAGACCTTTAGCCGGGTAGCCTACGAGGGCGAGGGATTGCCGGCCCGGGCCCGGGTATTGCGCATACTTCCCAACGACGGCGATGATTTAACGCCCGGTCAGATAGTGCTAGAACTAGAAGCGATATAAGGCCTGTCAAACCATTCGTTGTAAGCTACATTTGGGTGTGCGCGGTGTTTTTGTTTTTTACGGATTTGCGCTAGCGCTATTGCGTCCGCAGCTCGCCTCGGCCGGGGATGCCCGGCTCGACTGGTATACGATCGAGAGCGAGCATTTTATCGTCAGCTATCACGAGCCTCTCGGTGCCGTTGCGCGGCGAGTTGCCCTAGTGGCAGAGCGAGCACACGAAGTGTTGGTGCCCGTGATGGGACACGAGCCGGAGGAGAAAACCTTGGTTGTGGTCGACGACGTAACCGATAGCACCAATGGTTTTGCCAGTGTCTTGCCCCGAAACCGTATTCGGATTTTGGCATCAGCCCCCTCCAGTAAATCTAACTTAGCCGATCACGATGATTGGCTCTATGGATTGGTCGCTCACGAGTACGCTCATATTTTACATCTGGACAACATCGATGGCTTGCCAAGATTAGTCAACAAGGTTGTTGGCAAAACCTGGGCGCCGAACCAAGTACAGCCCAGGTGGATTATTGAAGGCATTGCAACCTACGAAGAATCCCGATACTCCTCTGGCGGCAGATTGTGCAATAGTCTGGCGCAGATGCTGCTCCGCCTTGGCAGCCTGACTGGCAATGAACGCAGCCTAGACGAAATGACCAACGGACCTCGCAAGTGGCCGCAAGGCAATACCGCGTACATATACGGTTCCCACTTCCTCAACTACATCTTCGACAGGTTCGGTGAGAAAACGGTCGCGGAGATGAGTTACAACTTCGGGTCTTCTCCGATTCCCTATGGTCTCAATCGCGCGATCTACAAATCGACGGGAAAGAGTTTTGTCGAGTTGCACAGCGACTGGAAAGACTATCAGAAGGAGCTCTACGGCATGGAGGAGGAGGCGATTGCCAGGCGCGGACTGCAAGAAGGACGCAGGCTGACCTTCTCGGGGCTCGTGAACATCAATCCCGCCTACACCAAAGATGGCAAGAGCATTGTTTGGCTTCACAACTCTGGCACCGCGCAGGGCCATTTTTCGATTATGCCCGCAGGGGGCAACTACGGCGATCGTAGCCATTATGCGACAATCAATCGGGCCGGTGAGTTTGACCTTTTGTCCGACGGGAGTTTTATTCTTGAGATTACGGACAACTTCCGCGGCACCTATTCGTCACAAGAACTCTTTCGCTACGATCCCAAGACCAAGGCTACGCAGAGGCTGACGAAACGTGCCCGGATGCGTGATCCAAAGGTTTCACCGGACGAGCGTCAAGTCGCGTTCGTGGTTACCGGGCAGGCTAGCCGACACTTGGCGGTGATGGACCTGAGGCCCGAAGCAGAAAAGCGAATCTTGTGGCAGGGGCCCGATGAATTCGATCAGGCTTTTGACCCCGCGTGGTCACCGGACGGAAAAACGATTGCATTCTCGGCCTGGCGGAAAGGTGGTTACAAAGACATTCTGCTGGTTGATACCAAGACCGGCAAGGTACGCGAACTATCCAAGAACCGCGCCCAGGACGTCGATCCCGTATTCGACCCCTCCGGTCGCTATCTCTATTTCTCAAGCGATCGAAGTGGAATATATAACGTTTACGCCTACGATTTGCAGAGCGAAGAACTCCTTCAGATAACCAATGTTCTGGGATGCGCGATGACCCCCGCAATTTCTCCTGATGGCAAGGAAATGGTGTATCGAGGCTGCGTTAGCGATGGCACCGAACTATACCAAATGCCCCTGCGGCGCAGTTCTTGGGCGCCGGCCAAGCTCTACATCAATGACAGACCGGAGCCGGTATCCATTGCCGACGATGCCTACGCTATCAGTGAGCCAAGGCCATACAGTCCACTTGCGACCTTGGCGCCCAAACGATACACCTTGCAGTTTGATCCACTTGCCAACCAGTTGAGTGTGCAAATTGCCGGCGAAGATGTAATTGGCCGGCACAACTATACCTTGGCCACCACGGTGCCCTTTGACACTGGCGACGCCAACATCTCGGCGTCCTACGGGTACTTGCGGAACTGGGCAAGCCTTCGTGTGGCAGGCTTTCGCTCCATTGTCCAGCGGGGCGGATTTGTCGTTGATGACCGGCGCGCGGTATATCGAGAAGAACGTCTAGGACTTACTCTTACGATGGGACTGCCTGTACTCCGAATGCCAACTGGGTCGGGAAGCTTGTCCGTATCCTACGACTTCGATCGCCTGCGAGATGTCGGCAGTCCGGCAGAGCAGTTCGATCCCAACACGACTCTATCCAGGCGTCCAGAAACCAATTTTTCAGTTACTGGCTTGGCACTGCGCTTCAATTACAACGATACTCGCGGCGCGACGTACACGCTGGGACCTTTGTTGGGCAAGGCGATCAGCATGTCTATGCGTATGGATCATCCCGCTCTGGGATCGGACTTTAAAGCGCTCAGCCTGAATTACCGGCTTCAAACCTACTACAAACTCCCATGGGGGCAGACTCCAGTTTTGTCTCTTCGAGTCGCGGGTGGTATTCGTATTAGCGACAGGGCTCGGGCGTCACGCTTTAGCCTCGGCGGTATTTCTGAGCAAAACCTGGTTGAGTCGGTAATCAATTCGCTGCGCGTGGGCAACACTGGATTTTTACGCGGCTACAAGTCGCGAGCCGCAGTAGGAACGCAGATGCACTTGGTAAATTTGGAGTACCGCCAGGAGCTCTTCGATATTGAAACTGGGCT
>JAESTW010000008.1 GCA_016763395.1 Kofleriaceae bacterium | reverse complement strand
TCTCGACCGGGTGTTCTTTAAGACGAGCAAGGCCCGAATTTTGCGAAGGTCCTACCCACTCTTGGACAACGTAGCGGCTGTGCTCATTAATCACCTCGAGATCAAGATGATTGAAGTACAAGGTCATACCGATGACCGTGGTGACGATGCCAAGAACCAAGCACTCAGTCAGCGTCGAGCTGACGCTGTTCTGAAGTATCTTGTGCGCAAGGGAAAGGTCGATGCAAGTCGCCTACGAGCAACCGGCTTCGGTGAGTCCAAGCCTGTCGAGGACAACGCAAACGCTGAAGGGCGTGAAGCGAATCGCCGGGTGGAGTTTGTGATTGTTGGCGGTAGTGAAAGCGTGAGAGAGAACTAGGTACAACTCCTAGGGGTGTGCTTGGCCATGAGTGGTAGCAGGGATTCTGTGGCAGATGTTCGTGACTCAAAGGCACGAACGATCGCTATCGTATGACTTGGATAAACCTGAGATATAGTCGAGTGATGAGACGCTCGGCTGTAGCTCCTCCGGCTTTGGGGCTACGCTCCTATCCGCTTAACTCCTGAAATCACGCCGCTATTTTACCTACTCGCTGTCTCGTACACATTTGACGCTACGGCGCCGTGTATCGATGCTGACATACATTCGCTGCCGATGGCTACAAGTGCCAGTGTTGGCATAAATTCCACCGTCGATCTCAAGTCGTTGAGGAACGTGGGTATGGCCCATGACAACAAGGCTGGCTTCTTGCTCGCGCAAGAGTCTTTTTGCTGCAAGGGCATAGGGACCGGACACGCCCTCGAAACGGCGGTGCTTGATCGATACATCTTGATACTCTAGCCAGTCGGCGACTCGTCCAAGTCCGACGCTTCGGACACGGCCAGAAAACCAAGTACTCAGCCTCGCGACTGGGTAAATTCGTTGAAGTAGCGGGTCAAATTGATGGCCATGTATGAAGTAGACGGTGAAACCATCACATTCAATTCGAAGCTCGGACAATGCCCCCGATACTTGTTTTGCAATCGCGTCGTGGTTTCCGTGAAGGTAGGTATACGGCTCCGTTTGGAAACGCCGCCAAAGGGTTGGTAGTCGCCTTTGTGCTGCCAATAACTGTGCACTTTCGTTATCTGCGCCTATCCAAGCTCCGTACTCGCTCTGAAGAACATCTCCCAAGAGGACAATGCGATCGTGAGTTGCCTCTAAGCTGTCGAGAAATTGGTGAAAGGATTCTGAGGTGTGACGAAAGCAGTCCACACGCTCGGTAGGCCCAATATGGAAATCTGATATCGCCGCTATTCGCATTGGTTTGTTTCAGGCAATGGCTTGATCACGTGAAAACTTGTTATCGGCATAATCACGACTCCGACTGCTCATCATCCAAGAATGCACATCCGATAGAGATACTGAGATGACTGCGAACAACTCGTAGAAGGCTTTCTAGGTCGGTGTCGCCAAGGTCTAACTTGTCCTTAATCTGTCGATGGATTTCTTCCGAGAGATTTTGTTCCGCTTGGTCGAGCCAGCGAAGTACTGTGGTCCGGTGCACGTTGTAAATTTTCGCAATTTGCTGATGGTTCAAACCATCGAGAATATCCAAACGCAGCAGGTTGCGATCGCGCAGCTCTAAGGCTTGGAGAGCTAGGGGGAATATTGTTTTTAGTTCGGAGCGAAAGTGTTGCTTGATATAGGCAAATTCAGGGTCATCTGCGAGTTCCAGAACCGCCGAAAAGGCACCTGTAGACTTGGCTGCGAATACTTCTACGTTAGACACAGGCAATTCCCGAGCTTGTTTTTTCAGTACTGTCCGAGCTTCTCGTACAGCGATGACACGCAACCAACCTGCCAACGAACCTCGACCACCATAGGAGAGAATTTTTGCCTTGCGTTCCTCAGACCCAACCAGGACTCGAAAGAGTAGCATTTGCAGCAGGTCGTCTACGAGAGCTTCATCAATTCGCATACGCCGAAGCGCTGCTCCAATCTTAGCTACGTAGAGCTTGTGAAACACGGCGATGGCGTCGGTCTTCTCAAGACTGCAAGCAAAAGCGAGGTAGAGTTCCGGTACATGGAGTTTTTCTAAGGCTTGAAGTGGGGCTTCCAAACCAACAAGTCGCGATGCCCAATGTGGTAAAAACTCTTCTATCGACACTTCCCAATCGGGCCATTTTTTTTTAGTTTCATGCCAGTGCTTTTTCAAAGACAATTCCAACGCCGAGGCATCGGAGAAGTGAGTGCGTTCCGCTTCTGGCAGGGACGCAAGGAATATTCGCGAATAGGAACTCTGCATTGCTGGGGGATTCGAGTTGGAAGTGTAGACCATGGCGTGTCTTGACGAAAACCAGCTTGTCGCATTCGTCGCCGATGCGCTAGGGCCAAAGGAAAGGAAGGCGGTTGAAAACGAGTTGGATCGATGTGAACCGTGTCGGCTATTGCTATGCGATTGGGCGAGGACATCGATTGCTTCGGAGCCTAGTGAATTTGCGAAGGGCACAGCTCCTTCGGAATCCTACGGTGAAGGGCACAGCTCTCTTCGCGTGGGCTCGCATATCGAGCGCTTTGAGATCATCGACTATCTGGGATCAGGGGCCATGGGAGTTGTCTTTAGAGCAAAGGACCCAAAACTGGATAGGGAGGTCGCTCTAAAGTTATTACGTCCGCAGTTTCGCCAAAACAAAGCTGCGATCCGTCGCTTGCTGCAAGAAGCGAAGACAATGGCGAAGCTCAAACATCCGAATGTTCTGACAATCTATGATTCGGGCGAAGAAGGCGAGCTTGTCTATCTCGCGATGGAGTTAGTTTCAGGGGGAACGCTGGGCGAGTGGCTAAAGAGGGAAAAGCCTGGCTGGCAAGAGATAGTATCAACCTTTGCGGACGTAGCGTCTGGGCTGGCGGCTGCTCACAAGGAGGGAATTGTTCACCGTGATGTGAAACCGGGGAACTTGCTCATAGATTCCCGCGGAGTTGTCCGAGTTTCTGACTTCGGACTTGCAAGCGAAAGCACCAGCAGAGCGCAGAGCGAGAGCAGTACTGTCGTTGGTACGATAGGCTATATGGCTCCGGAGGTCTTGTCCGGGGTAGCGGCGAGCGAGGCAAGTGAGCAATTCAGTCTGTGCGTTTCTCTTTACGAGGCTTTGTGCGGACAAAGACCCTTTGGGGGCCATACCCGGAGGGAATACGAATCAAGTCTTTTGGGCGATGCGGCCGATTTTTCTAGGATTCCTCAAAGTCTGCGACCAGTACTGCGCCGGGGGCTGATGGGCAATTCCACAGCGCGATACCATTCGATGATTGAGCTGGAGCAGGCACTGCGAAATGCGTCTCGACCGCGCCTATCCCGGGGTGTCGTCCTGATGGGGGGATCGCTGGTGCTCGCCGCTATACTTGCAATCGTTTTGATGTCCGCTTCTTCACCAGGAAGGGCGGTGTGTCCGCGGGCGACAACTACCGTGGCTGAAATTTGGAACGATGAGCGCTCAGCAACGATCAAGAAGGGGTTTCTCGCAAGCGGACGAAGTCATGCGCTTGCCACATGGACGACCGCCGCAGGCGCGATTGAACGCTACACCGACGATTGGCTCGATAGCCAGCAGTCAAGTTGTAGAGCAACACTTGTTTCTGGCGAGCAGTCGGACTCGCTTCTAGATGCTCGGACACGCTGCCTGCAAAAGCAGCTTCACAGCTTGCAGAGTGTATTGGGCTATTTCGACAAGGCAGATGCCAATACAGTCGACAAAACTCTAGCGTTTATTGGTTCTCTCACTGCACCCGAGAGCTGCTCCGCCGATCGAGTACTTCGATGGCAATCCCCGACCAAGCTCGTTCAATCAGATATACAACGGCGTTCCGAGTTGGAATTTCAATTGGCAGAGAGTGAGTCGCTCTACGTTTTGGGCGATTATGTTGGGGCAGAACGAGTGTGTAGAGATATTCTGGGCCGGACAAATGCGGTGCAAGATGTGGACGTTATTGCGCAGGCTGGTGCGAAACTTGGTCAGTCTCTTCTCAAGCAGATGCAACCAACAGCGGCCACAAAGGAATTGACCACAGCATCCGAGGCTGCGGCGACAATAGGGGATCACAAGCTGGCTGCTCAAATATGGATAGGCATGGCCATAGCAGATGGGTACTATTTAGACAAAATTGATGCCGGCATGGCCTATTTGCGTGCGGCTAAATCTGCAGATTCCAACTCGGGTGGCTTGCCCTTAGTTGAAGTTCGAATCTTGCAAATCGAAGGGCTTTTGCAAAGCTCGGTGGATCTTTCGGCCGCGCTTATGCTTCAGAAACAGGCACTTGAGAAGCTACGTGAAC
>JAESTW010000165.1 GCA_016763395.1 Kofleriaceae bacterium | reverse complement strand
TCACTGGCCAAGGCGCGCGCTACGGCAACGCGTTGTGCTTGTCCGCCACTCAGCTTCCCGACTTTGGCGTTGAGAATGTCAGGTGATAGGCCCACCCGCTCGAGCCAGGTAGCAGGGGTGGTATCGTCACTTGGTTCGCTGCGATAGCGTTGGGCAAGTTCGATGTTGCCACGCACGTCAAGGTGATCAAAGAGCGCTCCCCGTTGAGGCACGAGCCCCAGTGAATCCCGGTCGAAAGACACCTTTGCCGACTCTAAGGAAAACCCTTGCCGCGCGAGTTCTTCGGGTTCAAAGAGTACTCGAGAGAGAGTAGACTTACCGCTGCCGCTGCCGCCCAACAAAACCGCTACCTCACCCGGACGTACTGTCATCGAGACGTTTTCGAGAAGTACAACCCCGGAGGGGAGAGCGAGAGTTAGGCTGTCGATGTGAAGAGCGGGTTGGCTCATTGTAGCGTGATGATGACTTTGTCCGACGAAGAACCTTGATACTTAGTTGTCTCAAGTTTTTGCTTGATGCATCTTTTGGTCTCAGTAAGACTTGAATCACCCTTCACTACAAGCTGGGAAATCCGAGAATTGGTGACCCTAAGAAGGACTGTGATTGAGCCTTTCTGTTTGTACACGATTGAACACGTTTTTCCGATACCCTGGATAAAGCTGCGCTTCGAACTGGAGCGTTTATCTCTTTTGGCCTTGTTGCCATTCTTTTTCGTTCCAGAACCTATGTGCTGAGTTTTTTCACTGCCGTCATCACCCTTAGCTTTTCCACCACCACCGGTAGCTGCACTGCGGATGCCCGTTCTGCCAAGGGGACTGGAGCCGATTCCGCCCATGAATTCGTCATCATCTTCGTCGCTACGACCCGGCGCAGACTCTTGTCTTGGAGCTGTTTGTGTTACTGGAGTTGGGGGCGGCGGAGGAGCAGGAAGCTTGAACTCCGGCTTATGATTGGATCTTCGTGTGCGTGTAGTAGTGGCTCTGCCATCTTTCTGGTTACGGTGCCGAGTGTCTTTGTCCGACTCGCCCTTATGCGGCACGCTTAGATCTAGTGAATCGCTGGGGGACTTCGACTCGGAAGCAGAGGGCTCTGGCGCAGGCATCTCCTCCGCTGGAGCAATCTCCAAGGTCTCGACTGACTCCGCCGCCTCGCGCTCGGAATCCCGACCAGCCGCCGCGGTTTGAGTGTGCTCCGTCCGGACTAAGGCGCTCGCTTCATGGCGCTTTGTCCGCCACGCCAAGCTATCAACAACTTTGCCTTGATACCCTGAACCCAGTTGCCAGCGAGCGTTGTTGTGCGCAAAGAGAATCACGATGCTGGCATCATCGGCTGTGTGCAAGCTGTCGTTGACGAAAATGGTGTCAGACGCAGCTAGCGTGCGGGGCTTTTGTCCGGCTCGCGTAGCTGTTACGGTCCCGTGGAGCTCTCGGACCTGGCCAGCAGCTCCCTCCGACGGCGCAACAGCCGTCTCGCTCTTGCCGCAACTCGCGACAAGGCTACAGAGCAATAGTATGAAAATAGATGTACAGCGGCGGAGCTGCATGTCTCAAGAGTATGCGCTAGCCGTACGCGGCGCCACCCACAAGAATCATTCCTACGATCATGATTGCAAGGTATGGCCAGGTAGTCCCCAATTTATCGATATGCTCCATCGTCATCCCCCTCCAATCTTTAAGTAAAACGTGTTGTTGTCTCGGGCAAATTTTTAGCAATATTAGGTGCTTACGGACATTGTCATACCAGTAGGAGCCAGGCAGACTTCAGCGCCTGGGGAGCAGGTCGTTTCCACTCACCCTTTTGATGTCACAGTGCGGTAAGTAGCCTCTGTGAAAACCTATTTTGCATTTGGGTCGAACATGAGCCGGGCTCGTATTCAGGCAAGGACTTCTGAAGTTCTTTGTCTCGGCGCTGGCCGTTTAGACGGATTTGAGCACAGCTTTAGCTACATGGGAGACGATGGCAGCGGCAAAGGAAACATCGTGTTGCAAGCCGGTGCTTCCACCTGGGGCGTTCTTTACGATCTAAATGAAGATCAAGCGACCATCCTTCACGGTTACGAAGTCGGCTACGAAATTATACAGGTTTCCGTACAACGATTGGGCGAGCAAGTGCAGGCATATGCGTATCTCTCAGCTCAGGCGCACATGGCATTGATTCCGACTTCAGAATATATCGGACACTATCTTCTTGGGATGCAAGAAAATGAGTTTCCCGACAACTATGTTGCGGCGATACGAACACAGGCAGGTCGATGAAGAAAATCGTACTCATATCCACCGGCGGAACAATTGAGAAAGCCTATGACGAATTGTCCGGGCTACTGAGCAACGAAGTCTCGGTACTGGATATCATGTTGGCGCGAATGGACTTGCGTGGAGTCGAAATCGAGCGCTTGGCCCTGATGAGCAAGGACAGCTTGCAAATGACGCCGGCAGATCATGCCCTGATCGCGGCAACAGCGAGTCGTGCAGCTCAGACGCATGATGGAGTTATTGTTGTCCATGGCACCGATACGTTGGCTGTCACCGGAGAAACAATTTTGGCGCTGTGTAACCCTCCCGACGCGCCCATCGTAATAACCGGTGCCATGAGACCCTACGCTCTGCGAAATACCGATTCTATGCAAAACTTGGTGGAGGCACTGCTCGCCGTTCAGTTGTGCGCACCAGGGGTCTACGTGGCAATGCACAATCAAGTGTTGGCGTTTCCCGGGGTCACCAAAGACAAGGTTCTTGGGACTTTTGTTAAAGAATAGTTCGTATGGCTGAGGGCAAGGGCAATACTCAGGCGGCAGTGGCCATTGCGATAGAGCTCGCACTTGCGTTGGCAGTCGTACTGCTGCCCATACCGGTTCCAGCGATGATACTTCTTTTGGCAGCGGTGACTGTCGCGTTGGGCTTGCGCGGACTGAGCTTTGTAGACCTTGGATTGGATGCTGAGCGATACCAGGTGATGCTGCCTACCGGGCTGCTACTGGGTGGACTTGTCGCGTCGATACTTTTTGTGATTGCGGGCCCGGTTCCTGGCGGCGAGTTGCTCCTGGTTGAAGGCAATGGGCGAGCTCTTTTGGCGGCACTGCTTGTTGGAGCGGCCACAGCTATGGTCAGCGAGATGGTATTTCGTGGCTATGTCATTCACCGTATGCAATCCGCACTGGGGAAGTTCGGAGTCCCCATTGGAGTACTGGTTGGCGGAGTTTTGTCCGCGCTGGCGCATCACCCAGACACCCTTGCAGAAGGAATCGGTGTCCTAGTTTTTTCTACCGGCTATGCTCTCTTGTATTTGGCAACCAAACACAAGCTGCTACTGCCTTTTGCGATGCACTTTGCGATTGTTGCACACGGGGTCATCATCGAATACCTGGGCATGTAGCCGGTCGACAATTTTCTGTCCGACAACTTGCTGCTCGAAACAGCTAGCCAATGATCGAAACGGTGAGCTTTCGAGTATGTGGCGCACTTCGATGCTCCCAAAGGTAGAGCCCCTGCCATGTCCCCAGCGCGAGCCGGCCATTTTGAATCGGGATAGAAATGGAC
>JAESTW010000164.1 GCA_016763395.1 Kofleriaceae bacterium | reverse complement strand
GTACAAACTCTACTGCCGAGAGCTCTCTGTCCGAACCAATTTTGTCGATGCCGACTCGGCCATCCTCGACGGCGCGCCGACCTTCTTGACGCTAGCTGACGACAAGCCCCGCGAACATATTGTCCGGCTCAAGCTGCCCGAAGGCTTCAAGGCAGCGATTAGCGGGTTGGAAAGTCCGGCGGACAATGAATTCCACGCCAGCAGCTACGATGAGCTTGTCGACTCCCCCATCTTGGCCGGACGCAACCTCGAAATTGGTGAATTCACAATCGAGAATGTCAAACACCGGCTCGCCCACTTGGGAGACAGCAGCCAGTGGGATTTACAGGAGGCCCTTAGCGACGTCGAGGTCCTCGCTCGAGCAGAAATTCGCTTCTGGCAAGTGCTGCCCTACGATCACTATGACTTTCTCAATGTGATTCTCGGCGGCGGCGGTGGCCTTGAGCATCTTGACTCCACTTTGATGCTGGCTCGGCCCTTGGGCAGCCGCAAAAGTGAGGACTACAAACGCTGGCTCGGGCTCGTTTCCCACGAGTTTTTCCACACCTGGAACGTCAAGCGACTGCGTCCGAAGAACCTCGGTCCCTTTGACTACGAAAACGAGAACCACACCAAATCGCTATGGGTCGCTGAAGGCATTACTTCCTACTACGACGACTTGCTCATGCGCCGAGCGGGCCTACTCAGTGAAACCGAGTACCTCAAACGGCTGAGCGGCCAGATAAAGAGTCTGCAAACCACAGAGGGCCGGAACGTTCAGTCTCTCTCCAGTGCCTCGTACAACGCCTGGATCAAATTCTATCGGCGGGACGAAAACAGCAGCAACACGGCTATCAGCTATTACACCAAAGGCGCTGTAGTTGCCTTCTTGCTCGATGTGGAGATTCGCAAGGCGAGTTCTGGCGCCAAGAGTCTCGATCACTTGATGCGCGCGCTCTACGAAAAGTACGCAGGTGAAGTTGGCTACACCCCCGAGCAGTTCCGCGCCCTAGCCAGTGAAATCGCCGGCACCGATTTGTCCGAGTTCTTCGCCCTGGCAATCGACTCGACGACAGAGCTAGACTACAGCGGCGCCGAGGACTACTTCGGCCTAAAGCTCACTCGCCCGGGGCAAGATGAGCCTACAAAAGACGACAAGGACGACGATGCGGAAGAAGAGGAAAAAGAAGACCCAGGTTGGCTCGGACTCTCCGTTGCAAACTCTGTGATTACCAAGCTAACCCGAAACACCCCGGGCTATGAAGCCGGGCTCAATGTTGGAGACGAAATCATCGCCCTCGACGGCTATCGCTCGCGGGATCTAAGCAAGCGCCTAGAAAGCTACGAGCCCGGACAGAAAGTTATCATCACCATCAGCCGCAGCGGCAAGCTGCGAGAGCTGGAAGCGACTTTGGGCAAAAAGCCCGGCGAGGCGTGGAAGCTAGAGGTACGCCCGGCCCGAAGCGGCGCCCAGAGCGGACGAGCAAACAACTGGTTGTCCGAGTACAAAGACTTGTAGCGACCTTGCCCCGAAGCGGCAATGTATGCAACACCTTCGGGCAATGGTGAATTCGATTGAGGAGAACATCCCCGCTCACCCGCGGAGAGCCGTAGGCCTTCTGGCTACGCTGGTCCTGGGCCCAGGCACCGGACATCTGTGGCGAGGCCAGTACAAGCGCGCGCTAGGGTGGTTGGCCCTTGCATTCGCGTTGCTCTTATTCTCGGCCTATTCGCCAATCGCCATGTGGACGGGTTTTCTCGGAACTCGCATTGGCAGTGCGCTAGACTATTGGCGGACAAGTTCCTGTTCTATACGCCGGCCTCTCCCTACAATTGGTACTGCAGTGGGCGCGAGCGTGGGGTTCATACTGCTAACAGTTGGCTTTACCCAAGTCCTCAAAAGCCACCTGGTTCAAGCGTTTAAAATTCCTAGTGCGGCCATGATTCCAGCGCTCAGCATTGGCGATCACATCATTGTCAACAAGCTCGATGTCGCGCCCGAGCGTGGCAAGGTAGTGGTCTTTGTGTATCCGTGTGACGAGAACAAAGACTTCGTGAAACGAATCATCGCCGTAGAGAATGACACTGTCGAGCAGCGTTGCGGACGGCTCTATATCAATGGCGAAGAGCTCATTCATGAAGGTGGCGAGCGCTACTCGTATTGGGACACTAGCCACCGTGGTGACGCGATGCAAGAACATGCAGCTCTCTACAGCGAGGGTGACTACAACATCATTTACAACACCGACTACTCTAGCGCAGAGTACTCAATCCACGATTTTCCTAGCGGCGAGCGTCCCAGCTGCCGTAACTCTGTGTACGGACCATCGGACAATCCCGCGCCCTTGGGAACCCTCATAGAAAACCAGAATCCCGATGACGATCCATGCTCTCAAATCCGGAGCTACAAAGTCCCCAAAGGCCACTTCTTTGTCATGGGCGACAACCGCGCAAACAGCTCTGACTCCCGAGTCTGGGGCGCAATCCCGAACGACGCAATCATCGGTAGCTACGCCTACACTTGGTGGACTGACCCAATCGGCGAGTAATCACTGGCTTGTCCGGCTGGCAGTGGGATAGGATGATAGCCTTCTCGGATGTAGTCAACAGCAAGGTACATCTCGGGCTGGTCGGCAATATTTTGCATGCGGGTGATGTGCCCATCGTAACAGTTATCAGCCAATCGCAAGCCAAATGCCAATATCCCGTGTTCGTACAATCGGCCTAGGTCGGAAAGCGCACGATTTTTGATGCAATATCGCGCCAGATGCTAGAGTCAAACCATGAGTTACCCTGATGATCTTGCTGCAGCCCAAGCCCGAGCCGACGATGCGATGCGTTCGTTGGCAGTCGGACGCGAAGCGAAAGAAGACGATGCTGAGCATGTGGCGAGACTAGAAAGACTCCTGGCCGAGTCACTACAAGAACTTACTGAGCTGAGCGAGCAGGATATTTCAAGCGACTCCACCAGCGGCAAAGGAACGCGCAAGGCCACAGATGTTCCACCGCAAAAGAGCACGAAGGGCAGTAACATCATTGTCCTCTTTGCCGTTTTTAGCCCTTTCGCCATCGCCGCCATGTACTATCTCATTTTTGTTGTAATTTCGAAATGACGATGCCCATCGTATGGCTACGGAAACATCGCAACCACGCATAAGATTCAGGCACTGAGTGGTCTCGCCAGAACCCAGGTCACTTGACGGAGTAGTAGCCTAAGGCATCACCGTAACAATCCACTGGTACGCCTTGTCCGCCGGAGCGCCGCCGCCGTGAAAGAGCGAATACGAAGCCAACACCACAAAACAAATCCCCGCTCCCAAAAGCGCAGACTTTCGATGCTCCCGAGCCGGATAGGCGATCCACACAAGCAGTGTACCAAGCGCAGCAAAATACGGAATAAGACTGACAAACCCGTGCAAGCCGACCAGATATCCGACGTTGTAGGCTGCATGCCCGTCCCAAAGCAGGCGTAAGACTAATTCGTAGAATGGGTTGTCGAATTTCTCTGGGAAGTGCGGAAAAAACGCTGTCGACACCGAGTAGATGACAATCCCGACCCCGATCATACCAACTGCAATACCCCGTGCTGGCCAACGAGACTCAGCCCAGGTAAGACTTACACCAATCGGCACCAGCATGAAGGGCAACATCGCTACAATGTACCTCGGCCCAAGTTGCCAGCCGCCACGCCAAAAGATCAAGCTGGACACAAAGCCTACATAGATGGCTGCAATCGACAGCGTCACGCCCATGTGCCAATAGTTCTTACGCTTGGCCATAAGAAACCAACCGGGAATCGCCAAGAGCATCATCGGACAGAACAACAAAAGTCCGTTCTCAGGAGAAATCATTGATCCCGAGAACGCCTCCATGCGCAGCTTGTCCATGCCGAGAAAGCCCTGCTGATGAAAGTGGGCAAAAGACTTGGACGCGCCATAGCCAGTTTTGAGAGCACCACCAAAGGCTCTCGAGTGATAAAAGAGCAAGAGAGCGATGGGGCCAATTGCGCCAAACGCGGCGTAGAGCACACCTTGCCACCGCCTCTGCTGGAGTAGCTTAACAATCAGAAACACTGCGATAGGAACACCGGCAAAGGCTGCCTGATAGTCGACCAGAGGAGCACAGCCCGCTGCCAAACCAACCGCCCACATCCTTTTCAGAGACAAGCCTTCTTCGGTGACCCAAACCGTCAAAATGTAGGCTGTACCAATGCACACCGCCGCCAGTTGATGGGAGATAAAGAGCACTGAATAGGTCATCGCCATGGTGCCAAGCGCATAGCCAGCCAACAGCAAGCGGCGGGTCTCCAAACTGGGCGCAAAGCGGTGCATAAAGCGCCACAACAGCAACATGAAGAGCAAGGTCGGCAACACCCCGGTGAAAAAGCGGCTGACCCAGGTGACCTCGGCCAAGCTTGGCTCCTCACCGGTCAACTTGCGCGTGTACTTCAAAAACGCGTAGGCCGGAACCGCGAGCATTGAAGAGCCCGGTGCCTTATTGGAGTAGAGATGGCCATCGTGAGGCGACACGTCCGCCGTCTTGCCCCAGCGCTCCACACCTGAATCGATGGCAAAGCTGCCCTCGTCAACCATCGCCATGGTGAGATAGATGCGTGGCAATTCATTGGCACTGCGAATGCCCTGAAAGTAGGGAAAACAGTAGAGATAGAGCACCGTGATAAGCCCGGCGAAAATGAAACGCTGAACTCGAGGCCGGATGACACGTCCCACTACTCTGGCAGAGGGGATTGTGCTCCTTGCCTTGCCTTGCTTCGCTGATTGCCCCACTGCCCGCTACCCTATCCTCGCGTGCGCGATCTGCCAACTGGCTTGTGGAGAAAATGCAAGGATTGAGACGGCTTGCGCCCCGAGGGCCACGTTGCTGTGCTACGAAGTGGCCCCATGCTCCTGTCTATT
>JAESTW010000163.1 GCA_016763395.1 Kofleriaceae bacterium | reverse complement strand
GTGTTAAACAAGTTCAACACCAAGCTTCCTAACACTCGCTGCGCAAGCGGATCTTTACGCTGCGCGGCATCGCCGCTCATTTCTGGTGTTCTACACCAGACACCTGGGTGCAGCGAGTACCGCCGCCAGTAAATCCCCTTCAACCGTTGAAAAGCGCGGCATTGCACAAGTACTATTCCAAACCAGCGCTGCACAACTCAACTATGACTCCGAGATCGACAACACGATGACTGATACACGTATTCTAGTCATTGACGACAGCCCCACTATTCTAAAAGTGGTCCAGCTTGTACTCAACAAAGCGGGCTACACCGTGGACGTTGCTGAAACAGGTGAGGCCGGCTTAGAGCTCGCTCGTAAGTACTTGCCCAAGCTCATTCTTTTGGATTTTGTTATGCCCAAGATGAATGGCTACCAAGTGTGTCGAGCCTTGGCGGCTGATCCAGAATTGGCCAACATCCCAGTTGTTCTTATGAGTGCCAAAGGCGACCAAGTGGGTGAGCGTTTTGTCAAAGTAATGGGCATTGTCGACTATATCACCAAGCCCTTCTCACCCGAGGCAATTACCGCCGTCGCCCAGCACACTATTGGGAAGTATTCTCAGTCTTCAGCCGATCTGACCAGACGAGTAAATATTCATGAATCCACCGAGGCGGACACCGAAGCCGGCATTCGCTCGATTCAAGAGGGCAAACAGGCCAAAGCACAAGCCCTGGATGATTTGCGCCAACGCATTGTTACTGCAATCGCCCCCAGGTTGACTACCCTTATCGAATTGGTGCAAGCCGGACAAGACGCTATCGGTAGCGAGGGTGATACCGTCGATACCCAAGCGATCGCACAAGCGACTCGCTCAGTACTTGATGACGCGATGCTCAAAAGGCTCTTCCTCGACTCTCTGCCAATCTTCGAAGACGCAGAGATCGGTCTCTCACTTCGCGGTGACGTGCGAGTTATTCCGATAGCAGAGGTTCTGCAACTATTGGATGCGCAAAAGCAGTCAGGGGTTTTGCAAATTACCCGCGGCGACGGAAAAATCGAAGTCTACTTCCGGGATGGTAAGGTCGATCTCTCTGTCTCCAGCAATCTCACTGGCGAGTATCTCTTGGGACGTTTCGTGGTCGAGAGCGAGCTTATTAGTATCGAGGATCTGACCGGCTTCTTGGAGTCGCGGAAACCTGGCTCAAAACTTCTTGGCGGCCAGCTTGTCAAATTGGGCTATATCAGCGACAGCGAACTCAAAGTCGTCTTGCAACAGCAGAGTCGTGAGCTTATTTATGAGGCCCTGCGTTGGAATTTTGGTTCTTTTCAGTTTATCGCCACCAAAGAATTACCAATGGCCGGGGTTGACGCCATGCTGGGTATGGAAGTGGAAGGCATTCTCATGGAAGGCTTCCGCAGAGTTGAGGAGTGGCATCTCATCGAGCGAGAAATCAGCGATTTTGAGACCGTCTTTTTGCGCAACGAAGACGCTGTTGCACAAATGGGACGAGGACGCTTAACGCGGGAAGAGTTAACAGTCCTGGAGTTGGTCAACGGCAAAAACACAGTCAAAGAGCTTATCCGAGAATCTCGTATGGGCTCCTATGAAGTGTGCAAGATGCTCTTTCGCTTGCTCTCGATAAAGCTCATTCGCAAACGCGTCATGCCCATCGCAGTATAACGTCTACGGGTATAGCGTCTGCGGTCCAAGAGACGTAGGCGCTAGTCCGCGCTTAGTCCGTGCGCTCAACAAGGGCGCGAAGCCGAGTCGTCAGATAGCCAACGGCTTCCGGCCCTTTGACTGCGCCTTCAAAACGACGCTCACTGCCACGGCCATCTTGTCTAGGAATCACAAATCGGGGAATCATTTCTCCGCCGTAGCCCGATTCTTCGAGACGAGCCTCGTCTTTGTCGTGGTCAAATTTGAGGAAACGCCAGCCATCGAACTCTTTGGGCAAGGAACCTGCGTTGAGCGCACCTGCGAAGTACTCGCAGGGTTCACACCAAGATGCCCCGACGTAGACGATGAGCTGGCGCTTGTCCCGTTGAGCTAGGGCTAAAGCCCCGGCGACGACTTCGCTGACTACACCGTAATCGGGCGACGAGAATTCCGCCTTATGAGTTTGTCGCTCTGCTTGTGGCGACTCGGGCGCTTTTTTGGTTTCCACAGACTTTTGCGAGTTATTCTCACACGAGCTACAAGAGAAAAGAACTCCGGACAAGAGAAGGGCTAGTGCGTTCGCTCTGCCCATACGTGTCTTATCCCAGTGGTTTGAAGAGGTCTTCCAAGTCGTCGACACTGAGATCGAGCCCGCCGCTTCCCGTACCTTCTAGATACTGTCGGCCAAGAAGCGCTTTCGCTTTTGCAGTGCTAGCATTTGCTCTTCCACTCTGCCAGCGACAATCAAGTTGTACACAAAGACCGGATTCTTTTGTCCGATACGATACGCCCTGTCCGTAGCCTGGGCTTGCGCCTGCGGGTTCCACCAAGGATCGTAGTGAATGACGGTGTCCGCACTGGTCAGGTTTAGTCCGGTACCTGCGGCTTTTAGGCTGAGTAAAAACACGTCCGCGTTGCCACCTTCAAAGGCGTCTATTTCGGCCTGGCGGTCTTTGGTCGAGCCGGTAAGCATTTGATAGCCGATTTCGCGGTCTTTGAGCTCCTCAGCCATCAAATCCAACATGCTGGTGAACTGGGAGAAGATTAGAATCCGACGGCCCTGTCCGAGAAGACTCGGCACCAAGTCGAAGAGAAGTTCAAATTTGGCTGATTCTTTTACCTGGTTGGCGCCAACGACGTTTACCAAGCGCGGATCGCAGCACACTTGTCGAAGCTTCATCAGAGCGTCAAGAATCGCGATCGTCGACCCAGCTAGCCCCTTGGTACGAATTACTTTTCGCACTCGTGCATGGGCTGAAATACGAATGCTCTCGTAAAAATCTCGCTGACTGTCGACGAGTTCTACCGGCCGGACAATCTCAGTCTTGGGCGGAAGCTCCTTGGCCACCTCAGTCTTCAGGCGCCGCAAGATGAAAGGCTGCACGATTTCGCGCAATTGCATCAGCTTGGCGGTCTTGCCCTCTTTCTCGATCGGAAGACGGTATTTCGTGCGAAAGCTTCGAGCGTCGCCAAGCATTGCTGGCATCACGAAATCAAAAAGCGCCCAAAGTTCCTGGAGGTTGTTCTCGACGGGAGTTCCTGTAATGCAGAGCGGATACTCACAGTTGAGCTTCTTCATTGTCCGGTGTCCGAGCCCTGTGCTGTTCTTGATGGTGTGCGCTTCGTCGAGAACCAAGAGGTAGAACTCCCGGTCCACCATCTCTTCCACATCCCGTGTAATGCAGGGATAGGTTGTGATGATTATGTCTGCGTCGTCTATCTCAGAGAAACGCTTGTGGCGTTTGGGACCATGCAAGACCAGTGTCTTCAGCTGCGGCGCGAACTTTGCGATTTCCCTCTCCCAGTTGCCGACCAAACTGGTGGGTGCGATAACCATGCTGGGCTTGTTCATTCGCCCCGCAATCTTCTCGGACAAAAAGTGAGCAATCGTCTGAAGTGTTTTCCCTAGCCCCATGTCGTCGGCCAGAATTCCACCAACGCGATTGATTCGCAGATGTTGCAAGAAGCTCAGCCCGATTCTCTGATACGGACGAAGCGTTGCCTGCAAGCCTTCGGGGGAGGGAGCGATTGTCTGCTCGTGTCCTTTGGAAAGAGAGATGCCGCGATCTTGCAGTCCGGTGTCGCCGCCCCAAACTAGCTTTGCCCCCTCTTCGCCCTCAAAGGCCAAGCCGAGTTGTCCGAGAGCTGCAGCCTGCACTTCGGGGAAGGGCATCTTCTCCTTGCTTGAGCTGCCTTCTCGGTACATCTCGGTGAGCACTTGCATCACCAACTTAAATCTCTCGGTTGGAATCGTTAGATATCGTCCATCGCCAATCGGCAGAGCCACACAGCGCTGATAACTGCGCATGAGTCCTTCAATAGTAGACGCTCGTGTCTGCTCTAAGTATTCGAGCAATACCGGCAAGAGGTTTACCTTGTTGCCTTCGAGTGTGACGCCAAGCTCTAAGCTAAACCAATCACTCTCCGAGTTTTCCTCAGAGTCCGCTTCGACGTCCGCGTACCAAGCGGTCTGTGAATCGACGACTTTCCACTTGTAGTTGTCATCGATCGAAATCTTCCACCCGAGCTGCTTGAGCTGTGGCAAAGCGTACGCGCCAAAGGTACAGATCGCGTGTACATTGCCATCGACCCGGACCATGTAGGCAGCTTCGCTACCCGGCACTGTCGCGTAGTCGTCCAGACATCCAAGTTCTACCGCTCCCAGACTTTCAACCAGGTAACGCGCATGAGCCTCGAACTCTCGATCGCGCTGCAGTACTTGGTAGCCCCCCTCCTCGCCACAGTACACCTGTGGGGAAAGGTCGGTACAACACACTGTAGTGCCACCATAGTCAAAGCCCAGAGAAATAACTGCTGCTTCGATCTCTTCGTACTTAGGCTCGTAGCTTTCGCTTACGTTGATCAGGATTTTGTCGGTATAAAGCCTTAATCTCGGATGAGGCCGAACCAAGGTAGCGCGGCTCGCGGGATTTCCCGGACTACGTACATCATGTCGTGCTTCACTTGTTTGACGGTATGCAGTTTGAGAACTGCTAACACCAGTGGATGCAACGGACATACATAATCACTATCGTTCTCTAAAGCGAAGGGCCAGTTTTTGACCGTACTGCTTCGCAAAAACCAATAGAATTTGTACGATTGGAAGATCTCCGAGCACAAAGTGGTCTCTTGAGATCCTCTCTACTCACTCTATGCTTGTTCTCCTTTGACGTGATCGTGATTCGGTGCATGCAGTCTTCGCATGGGAAATTGAGTATTAAATTTCAATCGAACGAGATCTACATTATTATTGTGGCTAGATGTCCCTAGCCAAAGAACAAACCTGTAAAGGATGCGGTCTGTCCGTACAGCTTGGCTATCCACAGTGTCCGCGATGCAAGATGCCACTGACCGTAACACGAGCGCCTCTCGCTTCGGTAACGGACAACACACCTGGACAAGGCGGTACCGCGCTACAGTCCGAGAGTAGTCCGAAGTGGCTTTGGATCGCTGGCGCAGTGCTGATTGCAGGCATCGCGATACTCGTTATTTCTAAGGGTAGCAGCTATGACGACAAGACGGAGGCTGCAATCGAAATTGAGCTTTCTGACGACGATACTCCAATTGAGGGCAACGCACCAGCCTTAGCAAAAACTCGC
>JAESTW010000162.1 GCA_016763395.1 Kofleriaceae bacterium | reverse complement strand
TATAGTTTGGCGGCAACTGACGCAGCCAAAACCACCGCAGAATCGGCAACAATTCAGAGCGGCGATCTAGAGCTAAAACTCCACGATTTGGTAGTGCTCAAGCTCGGACAATTGCCCAGCCGATGGCCGACTGAAATCGTGCCTCGAGACCTTCAGTACCAAATCACTGCAAAGGGCCAGGACGGCCTAAAACTCGAGGTCGAGGGCGCCCTGATCGACTCTTGGATCGATATCTTCGGCGGTGAGGTTAAGCTGGCTCTCAAAATCGAAAAGGCAGGTGGACTGGCTCGCAGCGCCTCCGATGGCATTGCGTTCGGCGATGACCTGCAACTGCGCTTTGATATGGAAGGCCCGGTATTGGCGCCCAGAGTGAAGGCGGACTTGCGTCAGCTCGAACTACTGATTCCAATCGGGGAAGACAACAGCCTGCCCTTGCGTATCGAGCACGCGGTACCGAGCTGGGATCTGGCGACCGAATCAGGATTGATAAAAGACGTCGTTGCAGTGACAGAAGACGGTGGTGAAGTGCATTTGGCCGCCAGTTTCTCCCTTGATCCCATTCATTTTGAAGTTGATGTCAATATTCCCGACGACAAGGCAATTGACCTTGGCCCTTATTTCCCCGAATCGTTTTCGGACATGGACCTAACTGATGGCTCTCTCTTCAGTGGCAGTCTGAAGGTTAAGGGAAGCAAAGAGAAACAAAAGCTAACCCAACTAGATTTACATTTGGGCAATGCCCATATCTCGGGCACAGCGTTTCGGATAGACAACAAGAAAGAGAGCAGAATCGAGGCAACGGGCATCAACGTCGCCGTACGAGGAACTCGCATAGGACGAATATATGGCTTTGCCGATCCCAAGTCTCGGAAGCTAAAAGTCGACTTCGATATTCTCTCAAACGACACCGCATATTGGCTCCGAAAATTCGGCACAAAACCGATGCTGCGTTCTGTCAAAGGGCACGTAAGGGTCGGTGGTAGTTTTGACAGCCCCACGGTGTCGAGCAAACTTGTAGCCCATGGTGTTGCCATTGTGGACAGGCTCGATATCTCTCTCGACTACTTCGATGAGAAGCTGGTGATTCGGGAGGCTCAGGCCAGTGCGATGGGCGGCTGGCTGCGAGGTTCGGGGAAACTGTTGCTTGGGAAAGTCCCGCGCTTCCGAGATGTCGAGGCGCAAGTCGTCAACCTAAACCTAAGCAAGATACCCTTCATCGGGCCTCTTTTGTCCGGTGAGCTTGATTTGCAAGCCGAAGGACAAGGGACTGCAGCACGACCAGAGTTTAGCGTCGCTGCGTCCCTTAATGACTGGACCTTTGCTGACGAAATTTACGCCGATGCGCGTATCCTTCTCGAGGGCACGAAAAACGGTGACCAAACGCTTCGAACCACCATTGGTCGCAGGCTGGGCGGCACGCTACAAATTGACGTTCTGATGACTCGGGCTGCCGAACTTGCAGGGGTTATTAAGCTGGACAACCTTCCCATCGATAGCGTTTTCAAGGCGCTCGACTTCGGCACTGATATCGGCGGCGAACTGAGTACCGAAGTTACGCTTGGGGGAACCGCCAGCGCTCCAACACTGGACGGCTCTGTCACCCTTCTGCGCTCCTGGTTTGAAAGTGCCTTTCTGGGAACTGCCGGTTTTCGTATCCGTCCGGTAGACGATTCAAAAGTGCGAATTCAGGGTTCGCTCTTTCAAAACCGTATTGCCATCGACTGCCTCTTGTCGACCAAGGCCCCATACGCCATCGAGTTAGACCTCAACCTACATCGTATTGAATTGGATCACTTCGCCGCCGAGCTGAGTGAATCCGTGGGAATGCGGGGGTGGATTTCCGGACAAGTTAGCTTTCGGGGCAACCTCCTGGACACTCGTCACGCCCAAATGACCGCGACACTGACCGAGACCGAAATAATTTTCGATCACACCGATCAGGGAGGCCGCCCTTCCCCAATTCGCCTGCATAACCTGAGCCCACTACAGCTGGCCTTTGATGGCACAACACTGCGCATCATTGAGCCAACGACCATGACTGGACCGACGGGTGATTTTACCTTGAGCGGCTCTGGCACTGAGAAGAAGCTGGACTTCAAGATTGAAGGCAGCATCGCTGTTCAGCTACTCCAACCCTATCTCAATCGAGATTTTGAAACCATGAGCGGAGCCATCGTGGTCAATGGCACGCTAGCTGGCTCTGTAGACGACATCCAAATGTCCGGTTCAGTCCGGGCCCAAAACATCGTGCTCAAGCCCAATGGGCAAGACACCATTATTAACATCCCTACAGGCCTTGTCCGGATTGAGAGCACCAAACTCACCATTACAGAGTTGCGGGTCATGGTCAATGACCAGTTTACCAGCGATGTGTCCGAACTTAGGATTGTCGGCGGCATCCGACTCGACAACTTCCGTCCAGTGGATTGGGGAGTCGTTATCGAGGGGCGATTGGCGGCAAAGCTACTGCTCATTGCCGCCCCAGAGGACGTGTCCGCAGCATCCGGGTCTGCCGCTATTTCGATGAGTCTCTTCGGCTCCGGGCCCGATATCGATGGCTCGATCGAATTTGATGCCCGGGCTCCCTTTGCCCTAACCCCCCGCTTGGCCAGACGTGAGTTCAGCTTTCATTCAGGTCTTATTCTCTTTACCGATCAAGATCTTTATTTGGAGAATCTGCAATCGACGATCGATGGTGAGGGGCAAATCACCGACATCACCGGTGAGATTAGTATGGTGGATTGGGTGCCGGTGGATGTCGATGTCGAGGTCTCTGCCTACAATCTGCTCTATCGCATTCCGCAAACCTTGGAGCTCAACGTTAACCTCGATCGCTTTCACATAGTCGGGGGCGCTGTTGATGGCCTAGAAATCAGTGGTGATATTGAAATTGCAGATGGCCGCTTTATTCAGCGTTGGGATCCAATCATTGACTCCTTCCGCAAGATTCCTCCGACTGCCACCGAACCCTCGATCTTTGAAACCGTTCCAATTCTTGGAAACGCGGACATCGATATAAACCTTTTCACCCAGGCCTTCTTCATCGAGAACAACGTTGCGGACATTGAGTTCAAGGGAGGGGTAAACATCAAGGGAACGCCCCTTGTACCGGTATTTGACGGGGACATTCAGGTTGCCCAAGGAACGTTCAAGTTCCAGGGAATGCGCGCGAAGTTTGAGCGAACTAGCGGTTCAGTCCGCTTCTCACCCGGACTGATTTTCCCCGCCGAGACGCCTTACCTCGACATTGTGAGCGAGAGTGAATTTCGGAGTTCAGACGGCCAACAGCATCTAATCACGCTGCATCTAGTTGGCCCCTACTCGGAGCTGAACTGGGACTTGAGTACAAGCACGGGACTCAATCGAACCCAAACTCTACAGCTCATTTACCTCGGACGCACGCCAGATGAGGTGAGGAAAAAATTATTGGGAGATGATGCTATCAGTACCCGTCCGGGCGACTTATCGAGTCAAACCGTCGAGTCCGACAGTCCTCTCCAGGACTTTGACGAAGTCGCCAAAGAGTACTCTTCGACGCTCTTCGCTTCGATCATCGGCGATAGGCTGCGCGACGTGACCAAACTCGACGTCGCTAGATTGCAATTAGGCACTGGGTCCGTCGGCTTCTACGGTGAGAAAAATGTAACTCGATCGTTCTTGCTTACTGGTGAAATCGAACGCTCACTCACTGGCTGGGAGTGGAACGCAACGGGCCGCTATCGAGTCAACGATATTGCCAATGTGGAATTCGGTGCAGTTCAGCAGTCTTTCGACGATGAGGCCGACGAAGACATCAGTAAAGGAAGCGCATCAATAACGTTTCGCGAGTTTATTATTCCATGAGCTGGCCGCGATTTTTCATCCTGTTCACTGCGCTTTTTCTAGCGAGTTCTCGGCAGCTCGCCGAAGCACAAAATGTGCCCAGGCCGCTCAGCTCTTGGGTACTCAAAGGCGTGCTTATCGACGATGAGGAGACGATACGAAGTTTTCTGCGGCCACTGATTCAAAAGAGTGAGAACTGGTCGTCAGAGGACCAACGGAAAATAAAAAATTTCCTCTTGGAGTTTGGCTATCACAGCGAGATAACCAATAACGACATAGCGGATGGCAGTGTCCGGGCAACTATCCGAATCAAACCAGCGACCTTGGTGCGGTACATCAAGGTTCAATTGAACATTGGTATCCTCGAGCGTTTATACCAGCCCATCTTTGCCAATGAGTTGGCTCGAAAGATGTCCATTCGCCCAGGAAGCCCGCTAGCAGAGAGTGCCGCAAAACGAAAGCTGCAACTCGATGCGGAGGGCGAACGCATTCGGCAATATCTAGTGGACGACGGTTTTTTTGAAGCCAAAGTCACGGTCGAATCGAAATCAAAAGGCCCCTTCGAAGTACTCGTCACTGCCCACGTTGATCCAGGTCCACCCTACTTCCTAAAAGAGAAGGACATTCAAATCACGGGAAACGCTGCGATTCGCAGTGAAGATATCCGCCCAGGATTTAAGCATCCCCGGATTTGCCTGATTTTGGACATCTGTGGGGGGGAACAGAGATTTTCCAGAAAGCAACTGCGCGCGGACCTTCGCGCCCTTGTCCAGCGCTACAAGAACCAAGAGGGATTTCCGGGCGTCCGTATTCACGATGACTACGATCCTCGCCATAGCTTTGACCGAGTAACTCGTACTGTC
>JAESTW010000161.1 GCA_016763395.1 Kofleriaceae bacterium | reverse complement strand
TCCCGAGAGCACAAGTGCGCGCAACTTCGGACACCGAGACAACAGTCTTAGAACTCATTCGAGCTGGCGTTGGTGTAGGTTTTTTGCCCTGTATACTTGCTAGTGCCGATCCAAACCTGGTCCGTATAGAGCCCACACCGCCGGTCTTTAGTACCGCGATCTGGGTTCTCACCCATCATGACCTCCGTTATACCGGCCGAATTCGTGCTGTCATGTCCAGTCTCGGAGAAGCAATCCGCGATCAGAAGAGCCTCTTTGAGGCAAAGGACTGAACAAACAACTAAAGAAAAACTCTTAACCTTGTCAAAGACCCGGCCTCTGCGACACCCTAGTCCTCAACAGTTTCGTAGTGCGTCTCAATCACAAGCTCTGAGAGCAGAGTGCGATGCACAGGGCATTTCTCGGCGATTTCGGCGATTCTTCGTCTACCTTCTGCGTCCAGATCACCCCTCACTTCGATGTCGACATCAATACGATCGACCTTGCCAGTGCTGGGCGCAGGAGCCGGTACTTTGCTGTGCCTTAGAGTGACTTGTGCTCGCTCTAGAGCCAGCCCTTTTCGCTCTGCGTACATTCGCATGGTCATCACTTTACACGCACCCAGGGCCGCTAGCAGGAGTTCATAGGGCGACGGCCCCGTGTCATCACCACCCACACTCGCAGGTTCATCGGCTCGCAGTAGATGTCGTCCGCCAATGGAAACTGGGTTTGCGAACCTGCCTTGTCCGGTTTCCGCCACCATCACGGTACCCGCTTTGGCTACGACATCATCGTGTGGTTGATCGCTATCAATGTATCGCGCTGCCCAGGCCGAGATCATGTTCGCCACATATTCCGCATCTTCTTTGCGAGTAAGTAAATGGTCTGCATTTTCCAATGAGACAAAACTCTTAGGGTGCTTGGCTGCTTCGTAAATCACACCCGCATTTTCAATGCCAACGAGGGCATCGGTGGGTGAGTGAAATATCAGCAAAGCTTTGCCCAACGTAGCGACCTTCTTGAGCAATGCTCGATCTGCTATGTCGTCTAAGAATTGTTTCTTGATCTGGAAGGGACGGCCGGCCAGACAAACTTGGGCGAAACCCTTGGCTTCAATGTCCGCCAGAGAGTCTTGAAAGAGGTGTGAGACATGGGCTGGGTCGGCGGGAGCAGCGACCGTACAGACCGCTTTGGCCTCGGGAATTTGATGTGCGCAGGCCAGAACCGCTGTGCCTCCCCACGAATGTCCGATGAGGATTTTGGGCGCCTCATAGTGTTCCCGCAAGAAGTCGGCTGCCGCAACAAGGTCTTCCACGTTTGACGAGAAGTTAGTATTTGCAAAGTCGCCACCGCTGGCACCAAGGCCGGTGAAGTCGAAGCGAAACACTGCGATGCCCCGTCTGGTAAGGCCGTTTGCAACGCGGCTAGCGGCCAGGATATCCTTCGTACAGCTGAAGCAATGGGCCCATATCGCGTACGCCAGGGGCTTGCCTTTGGGTAAATCTAGCTTGCCGACTAAAGTCTCGCCTGTGGCGGAAGGGAATTCGATCTTCTTGCTCTTGAGTGTCACTGATAGCTCCTTGTATAGCCATTACGCTTCTGAGCACCCTTTGGATACAGCTGATGCAGATCTTCTACTTAGCAGCAGGCTTGCGTACAAACGAGAACTTCGCCTTGGTCCGAACGTACTTGCCGCCGACTTCTAGTGCCGGATGGGCCAAAAAGTTAATGGGCCCTGTAACCGGACCAGATTCGAAGGTGAGGTCACGTCCGCGGCTGAGCTCAATGCGGTTGGCCGGGTGATGTCCGAAGTAGTAGGTCGAAAGGTTTGAGTACTTGTCGCCTTCGCTCACATCGATTGGCCACCACTTGCCATCGGCATAAAATTCAGCCCAACAATGGTATCCGCTCATGCCACCCTCATCTCGTGCGGAAGGAATCGCTGCGCCAACAGCAAAGCGAGCCGGGATACCGACTGCGCGTGAAATCCCGATGAAATAGGAGTGGTAATCACTGCAATTTCCCGTCTTGCTATCACATGCATAGACAGCGTCGCCCTTGCCCCAGTCGTCGCCGACCTTCTTGTAGCTCATTCGATCCATCACGTGATCGTACAAAGCTCGAGCGCGAATCAGATCGGTCTTTTTGCCCTTAATCGCCGCTGCACCCAATTCCCGCATCTCTTTGGTAATCGGAATCAGCGCGTCATCTGCAAGGTACTTCTCTGGATTCTTTAGTTCTTCGGCATACGAAGATTTCTCAATTCGCTTGACCGCATAGCGCATTTCAATCAAGGCTCCGCTGTCCGCCGCCTTCAGATCCAACATCAAAATCTTGTTGTTGTTCTCGGTGTCGTCGAGCATCGTCTGCGTGCCAGGAGCATCGATGGAGAGAACCTCAATGGTCTGATACTTGTCCGTAATAGGGACTGGTAACCACATGCGAGCATCTTCGCTTATCTCGGGCAATGTTACTTTGTAGATAAACTCAAAGGCATCTTTGCTTTCGATGACTCCCTGGAGCTTGGCTGATGCCTCATCCATTGGAACTTTGTGCCAGGTATCGTCTTCTTTTTGATCCCAGGCATAGAGCGGCTTGCCATTGATCTTGTGTACCGTTGTGTCGGTTACAACCATCTTGCCCGGTGGGCCATCTAAGAAAAAGTCTACGTCGTAAACCTCGCCGTCCGTATCGACCAAATCAACGCAGGCAAAGTTTTCGTCCGGGCCCAGATTCGCGAGGTATTCTAGATGTACACGTACAAGCTTTAGCCGTAGTGTCCGGTCCTCAAAAGGAAGGGAAAAGTACCCGTCATCTGCGGCTGCCTTTGCAGCGATGTGCGCTTCGATACCCTGCTGGATATCCGCTATCTCTTTGGCCTCTACCGCCGCTGCTTCCGCTTTGGCTGCTGCTTCCGCTGGGGACACTTTGTCCGAAGAATCCACCTCGGCGGCCTTGCCAGCCTCGTCCGGCGTCACTGCCTTCGGCGCGCTGGCCTCTAGCTTTTTTTCCTCGCTAGAGGAATTGCAACCGCCTATCAAAAAGGCGAGCCCGATCGTTGCGATCGCGCCCATTCGGCACGAAGCCAATGCTTGGTTAACACTCAACTTCATACTACGCCTCTTCTTTCCACACGAGTAGTTCGCCTCAATTACAAACGTGGCGAACTATTCGCCAGCATCAATTTACTTCTTAGCTGGATGCTCGCCTGCGGCTTTTGCTGGGTGATCGCCTTTAGCTTTAGCTTCGCCACCTTCGGCTTTAGCTGGGTGCTCGCCCTTGGCTTTAGCTGGGTGATCGCCCTCGGCCTTAGCTTCGCCACCTTCGGCTTTAGCTGGATGTTCGCCTTCGGCCTTAGCTTCGCCACCTTCGGCTTTAGCTGGATGCTCGCCTTCGGCTTTCTTCTCTGGATGCTCGCCTTCAGCTTTCTTCTCTGGATGCTCGCCCTTGGCTTTGTCTGGATGCTCGCCCTTAGGCTTTTCTGCTTCCTTCTCGCCTGCTTTAGGCTCTACTTTGGCTTTGTCATCGCCGGACTTCTTGTCTTCTTTTTTACAACCAACAGCTGCGATTGCGAAAAGTGCGGAGGCTGTCGACATCAGCACTATGTTTTTGAATTGTTTCATCTTGTTTATCCTGTGTTCCTTGTTACCAGTCGACAGCCAGTAGCGCTCGGCTACTTTGTTCATCAAACGGCCTGACTGGGCTCTCCGAGAAAATTGGAGAACTCAATATTTCGACGCCACCCTAGCAATTATTTTATTGGGGATACACCAAAATTATGCGCTAAACCGATCCTGGTATGCCTCTCAAAGCGAGCTCGAGTATAGATACGCAGAAATGGGCACAAAACGCCCCTAACGCGGCTATTGGGAAAAGGTCGGCACACACTTTGATTACCGCTAGCTCGGGAAATCGATACTCATACACTCCATTGTGGACTGAACCTGTCCAAACTTTTTCACCCAGATGGAACTTCTAGTCTTGATTGCCAATCCGCTGAACATGTCCACAATTCGATCACATCGAATGCCTGCATGCCCGCAAGCTTGAGGTCTTCGTCCGGTTCTCAATCGCTTTCCAAGTTACTCACATCAAAGCCTCTGTTGTTTGTGGAGCCCCTCGGGAGATATTGGCGCATGCACAGCAGCACGTTGCGCTTCAGTACGGTTTGACTCCCTGCGGAGCATTATTCTAACGTTAAAACACCCTGTATTGGAATCGGGAGAAGATCATGTCTTGTAGCTGTTAAGTAACGCGAAATGGATCCGACCTAAGAGTAGTGGGACTAGGTCAGAACGATCGCGGACACCAGGTGAGCGCCTCTGCCATCTGGGCAACCACATTGTTGGCAGCGCTCTATTTGTTCCACACGGCTATCTACATCTGGTTTCAGTTGCCAAACTCCCGAGGCGAGTCAGCACCAGCATGGCTGGCTTACATTACCGCACCTACCGGAATATTTCTCATTGCTTCGGCACTATGGGCAAAAGGTCGACCACTGTCTCAGCGTGCAATCGACCAATGGATGGGAATTTCAAGCCTCGTCGTTATTGCCAACGTAAGTATTCACTACTGGACCGTAGGGGACATTTGGATTAGCTCTACCTACGCGCTGGTGATGATTGTTTTGGGAACCGCAATCGCATCGATTCGTTGGTTTATTGTACTAACGCTTGTTGCAGTGACCGCCCACACAGTAGGTAGTTATCTTATCCCAACCATCGACAGTTCTCAAATGATGCTTGTGATAGGTGTCGACGCGGTCAGTGTTAGTATCTCCGCCCTGCTATTCATCACCAGACGAGCCGGGCTCGTCAACCTCAAGGCGCTACGGGTCGAAACCGACCAGAAGCAACAAACCATAGAAAACGCACTTGCTCTGGCCGAGCGGACAAGTTCGGACATGCAACAACTTATCGATCGAGCCCCCGATGCTGTCCTCATTCTCTTTGGCAACGTCATTCACTACGCCAACGCAGTCTTTCTTGAAAGCATTCGCCTTCCCCTCGAGGACGTGTCCGGAAAGCTTA
Organism: Kofleriaceae bacterium; assembly: GCA_016763395.1. Taxonomy (GTDB): domain Bacteria; phylum Myxococcota_A; class Polyangia; order Haliangiales; family Haliangiaceae; genus NORP324. The sequence continues at coordinate 3,839 of JAESTW010000161.1, read as the reverse complement.
TAAGCTCACTGTCCATTGCCGGAAATGTTGCGAGTTCGGGGCCATCTCGCATCACATTTCAACGACAGGATGGAGAATCCATCATCTTTCAGTTTTCAGAGCTCACAAATATTCAACATGATGGTGAGGATGCTACCTTGATCATCGGCCGAGACATAACTAGCAACGATGCTGAATTGCAGGCGAAGTTACAGCTAGCAGATCGCATGGCAGCGATAGGGGTTTTGGCATCCGGCGTAGCTCACGAGATCAACAATCCCCTCACGTACGTTATAGGCAACCTTGCGGCAATGGAGGATCAACAGGACTCGTTTACCGGAGCTATGTCCGAGAAAGACAGAAACGAATTCTTAGAGCTAATCGAAGAAAGCATGCATGGTGCTGAGCGAGTCGCGACTATCGTCCGAGATCTCAACGCATTGGCCCGCAGCACAGTAGGTGAAACAAAAGCGAGTATTGAACAAACTCTGTCGTCAAGCCTTCGAATTGCTGACCCCCATTTACGCTTCAGTGCCCATATCGTAGTCGAACTTGACTCACTGCCCTCGGTTGCGTGTTGTCCGTCCCGCCTAAGTCAGGTCTTTCTAAATCTCATCATCAATGCTGCTCACGCTCTTCGCTCCCCAAATGGTCCACAAACTACCGGGACCATAACCATTCGAGGTGTCCGGTCCGACGCCTCAACGGTTAGAGTTGAAATCAAAGATACTGGCCACGGAATGGACGCAGAGACCCAACGACGCCTGTTTGAGCCTTTTTACACAACCAAGGCCGTGGGAGATGGTACCGGCTTAGGGCTGTACTACTGCATCAATGAGATCACTCAAATTGGCGGCGACTTAAGTTTTACTAGTGAACTTGGTGTGGGCACAACCTTTGTGATTACCTTGCCAATTTACAAAGCAGAGACTGAGCTTCTACCGCCAACCACCAACTCGATCGTACTTCCAGAGTTAGCAATATTAGTCATCGATGATGAGCCCATGGTCTGTAAAACCATAGAGAGGATGCTCGAAGGACAGGACATTACCATTGTAAATGACACAGTCAGTGCTTGGAAGCTGATGCAACAAACCTCTTTCGACGTAATATTTTGCGACCTAATGATGCCCGGACAAACTGGCCACAACTTCTACGTACAAGTGGAACAAGAAATGCCACAGCTTAGTGACCACTTTATCTTCATTACAGGCGGCGCTTTCACACCCGAAACAATGGCATTCATAGAAGAGAAGCGCGATCAAGTCCTGCAAAAACCATTTCAGCTACCAGCTCTCCAACACTCGATCGAAAAACTACTACTCCGACAATCCACGTAAACCCAAGTGATAGGGGTAACGCTGTCGCAACCCGCATGGACAGGCGAAGTCGCAATCCCTGCCTTAGCCAGGTGCTGTATCCCCAGATGTCCGGCCAATCGAGCTCAGGCGCCTAGTACAATTCACGCTTCCGTAGGCAACGCAAACTCGCGACAAATCTTGAGAGAGTCGGACTTGCTCAACGGCTCCTTGGTAACTCCACACACCGCCCCGCCGGCTGTCTCACCAAAGTACTTGCAACCGTTGCAAACTCCAAATGCCACCCGACCTTGTTCCACTTGCAAGGAGCGCAAGAGTTCCGTCAAGATTTTGTTGAGATGATTCATGTCTTCGCCCCGGTGATTTTGGCAAAGGTTCTCCAGGGCCGAGACCGGATAGCACTCGGCCACAACACGTTGTCCGGCGGGGGTTAGATCGTGATGAACCACCCTGCCATCATCCTTGTCCGAACGCCGTTCAACGAAACCTTTCTCTACCAAAGCCTTAAGCGTTTGTGAGGTTGTGCCTTTGGTGAGTGCCAACGCGTCAGCCACAGTCAGAGTCGTCAGGCTGTACCGATTCGCGCGCGACAAATAGTAAAGCGCTTCGAGCTGGACAAGCTTGAGTTCATGTCGCTGCGCTCCCTGGCGCATCTCCGCCCGCAGCAAATGCCCGAGGCGCTCCAATAACCAAGTTGTCTGTTCAAGCTTGGATTCTTCTTCGCTCACAAAAATATAGTATCGATTCAAAACTATCTTGACAAGAGCTTCTTTTGAATCTAGTTTGGAGTCGAAACCAATGTGCAGCAACGCTGCTATCGCCACCCAAAGGACAACAAACATGAAACAATTTAATTATATAGCCACCCTCCTCGTTAGTTTATCCGCCTGTGCTGGCACCGACAAAGCGTCATTGACGTACGAAACACAAGCCACAATCGCCGTTCCCGAGTTGGCCCCTAGCGAACAAACCCCAGGATACGCCGATTCATTTGCCATCACAGATGCCCGGGTTTCGTACATTCCAGGGCTGGAGCTTCTCATTTTTGAGCAAGATGTCGAAGGCGCGGCAGCCACCTTTGCCCCCACTCCGGCAGGCGGGATAGACGGTGCCCCGGTACTCGGCTACGTCTTTCCAACATCTCTCAAGCCAAGCGCCGTCGGTTTTGGAGAGGTCGAAGGCACCCTAGCCCTGGCATTGACCAGTCATCCAGACTTTGACGACACACCACTTTGGGATGAATCCCAAGATCAAGACTATGCCAATGATGGAATCGTCTATCACTCGCATTGGGTTGTTCTAGTCAGTGATGACCGTGCACCAGCCGGACTAGCCGTCAAGCAAGCCCTCGGTGACGACACCCTACCACCAACAGCCCCCATGCCCATGTACCTAGACTCCCCCGGCTTCACCGTACTGCGCTCGGGAAATACCGTCCGGGTTGTTGTCCCGGTATCCCGAGTCGGAGGAAACACCAACTTCAACTACGACGCAGTAACCGCCCTAATGCGCGTCGACGCATCCGGCGAAGTACCACTACTCAAAGTCGAAAGCGTCTACTCCAACCTGTCCGGCGACCTGTCCGCCCCCTTCGCAGTCGAGGAAGTTCATCTGGGAGCGATGTAGCGCCAGAGCGCAGCTGGGAGGGCTGTCCGCCTTCCCGGTTCGCGTGTCTAAAAGACTCCGATCATGTTGAGCGACTTGAACTCTGAATGACTGTGCGTGATATCGTCCCAGCCCCACAATTGACTAATTTTGTACCGCTCACCTCGCAGTCCGGCTTGTACTTCAACTGCAACTTGAGAACGCAGCCAATAGCGCAAGCCTGTAACACCTTCATACACCACTGAATTCGCCTCGCTCTCCTCAGCAGGGCCGACCGAATCTACCCGCCTCTTTCGAAATACAACTCCTACGTTAATCCCTCCAATGAGTTCTAGCCGCTCGTCCTCGGACTTCAGAACGGTCATTTGGACACCGGGGAGAAATGAGAGTTCGGACAAGGTGTAGGTATTCATACCGTCCTCGCTACTGTTGAACGTCAATTTATACCGTTGAAACCGAGCCGACATACCTACGGTCACTCGACCAAAGCGGTACCCGAAGAAGGTATCACCCGATCGTTTGGACTCCACGTCACCCGGGATTGGATCAATCGTACTGATACCGAGCGCAACGAAGACTCCAGTCCGTTTCGGAACAACGTCGCTTTCAGGAACCTTGTCCGCCGAAGCAGTGCCCATGAACAACAATAAGATGCCAATTGATAGAAGTATCCTCACCTGATGTACCGTACAACGTATGGCATGGGCGCGTGGTCAATTTGCGTATGAATGATGTGTTTGCCAAAAAAACACTGTCCCAACTACCCGACTAACTAAGGCAAGGGCTGAGACCGGACAACACCGTCGGGGCTATCGTAACTTCGCCTCTCAACCCAATACGCAGTTCCATCTATTGCAGTTATCGAGGACACGGCCTGTAGGCCATCACCTAGAGTCTCGAATTCCTCATTGGGAGCTTTGGAGACAATTTCGATTT
>JAESTW010000160.1 GCA_016763395.1 Kofleriaceae bacterium | reverse complement strand
TCGTTCCAAAGCTGGGCTAGGAACCGCTGCTGACCGAGCGATGGACTTTGCCAGCAAGGCAGTCGTGGCGTGCGCCCCCGCGCCTCATTCTGCTGTGAGTACCATTTCGCACAGGGGGACTTCGCAGACCGGCACCGGCACCCCATCTCGTCAGGAGGCCCGTCAGCAAAGCCCTCAGTTGGCCGCTATCATCCGAGAAGAGTTGAGCAAATTTCTTTAGCATCCAGCTGCCAAATCGAATTCGACGCTCCGATTTGAAGGTTGGCCGCACAAGTATTTCATCCGCCCGGCCAAACTCGGCGAAATCCTATATGGGCATGAAGGAATTATGCTCCCTCGATTCGAAAGTTCTCCAATTCGCTTCAAAGCATGTACGCCAGAGCTACACTAGCGGGCATGCGTCGAGCCAAAATTGTCTGTACCCTAGGTCCTGCCAGCAGTAGCCCTGAGCGGCTTCGTGAACTCATCGATGCGGGAATGAATGTCGCTAGATTCAATTTCTCACACGGAGACTACGAGACTCACGAACGAGTTCTGCATGACTTGAGACGGTGCGCCAAAGAAGCGGGAAAAGCGGTAGCCGCGCTTCTCGACTTGCAAGGTCCAAAGATCCGTGTGGGACGATTTACCGAAGGCGAAGTCCTTCTACGGGAAGGCGCACAATTCACAATCACTACTGATACCAGCGTCCCCGGAACCGTCGATATCGTATCAACCAGCTACTCGGGAATTGTTGGCGACGTCAAGAAGGATGACTTGATTCTCCTCGACGACGGCTTCCTTGCTCTGCGAGTCGTGGAGGTCTCGGACAACAAGGTCATTACCATCGTCGAAGAAGGTGGAACCCTCAAGAACAACAAAGGCATCAATTTGCCCAACGTCGCTGTGTCAGCTCCTGCACTGACCCAAAAGGACAAAGAGGACCTGGCCTTTGGACTGAAACTGAACGTTGATTACATCGCGCTGTCCTTTGTCCGTTCCCCCGAAGATGTCTTAGAAGCAAAAGCCCTGGCGACTGTCGGCGATGTGAGTATTCCCATCATCGCCAAAATCGAAAAGCCACAGGCGGTAGAGCGTATCGAGGAGATTATCGCGGTGGCCGACGGGATCATGGTCGCTCGTGGTGACCTGGGTGTTGAGATGGGACCAGAGAAAGTACCGCTGGCACAGAAACACATCATTGCTGCGACCAATCGTGCTGGCAAATTTGTCATCACGGCTACACAGATGCTCGAGTCGATGATTACCCACTCACGACCAACCCGTGCTGAAGCGTTCGACGTTGCAAACGCCGTTCTAGACAACACCGATGCACTCATGTTGTCCGGTGAAACAGCAGTGGGGCGAGACCCAGCTGGCGTCGTGAAAACCATGTCCAGTATCGTCCGAGAAATCGAGTCGAGTGAAGACTTTCACAACAGCCTACTCACCAAAGACCTAAACCTCAAAGTGTCGGCCAATGCTGTCGCCCACGCTGCCGTTGTCGCTGCCAAACAACTCGAAGTCAAAACTATCGCCGTTGTATCTCGCTCTGGTGGCGCCGCCAGGCTCATGAGTGAATACCGCCCCAAGGCATCGATTGTAGCCTTTACTTCCGACGAAGTTGTTTACCGACGCCTGGCCTTGCACTGGGGAGTGGTTCCTATACTGATCGAAACCACGATCAGCCAAGAGGAACTCTTCGAGACGGTTGAGCAAAAGCTTCTATCCCACGGACTAGCCGAACCGGGGGAGGAAATCGTTCTCACTTTCGCCAGTCCCATCGGTTGTGGTGCTCAAACGAATCAAATGAAGATTCACCACCTGCCGCGATAGAGCCACTGAACTCTGTTCTATTATTCGGACACCGAATCGCCGGCAAGCTCTTGTAGTAGCAATATATTGTAGGCGACAACTTCCGCGTAATTGGAAACTTCGATTCGCTCATTTTTGCCGTGCAATCTCAACAGGTCATCTGGCCCCATGCGCAAGGCGGTGAATCGGTAGATGTCTTCTGAGATCTCCGCGTAGTGGCGAGAGTCTGTCATTGCCAACATCAGGCCAGGTGCCACGAGAATTTCGGGGTCCAGGCGCCGAATACTGCGTACCATCGCCTTGTACACTCGAGAGTCCGAGTTTGATTTGAGGATCGGATCGGATCGCGCCAGCACTCTTAAGCTCACCCGTTTGTCTGAGATTACACGTTGTAGATGATTGAGCACATCGTCGCCAGTTTCACCTGGTTTAATGCGAAAGTTCACAGTCGCCTTGGCCTCTTGCGGGAGAACGTTCGCTTTTATTCCCCCCGAAATCATGGTCGGTGCGATGGTCGTCCTGAGCAGCGCATCGGTCGCTGGCTTTTCGGACAAAGCTCCCCGTACCAGCGGCCCAAAGAGCCAAAGATTCGCCATGACCAACTTCTTGCCGAAGCTGAATTCAGGCCCGACATAGGAAAACATCTCAGCCACAGCGCCATCAATACTCGCCGGCATTGGGCTCGATTGAATTGCGACAATCGCCTTGCTCAGTATCCCCACGGCGGTTTCAGCGGGCGGCATGGAAGAGTGTCCACCTTGTCCGTGAGTTCTAAGTTCGACATTCATCATGCCTTTCTCTGCCACACCAATTAGGGCAAGGGGCTGGTCGATTCCGTCTAGGATTCCTTGGGTAATCACCAAACCTTCATCGATGGTCGCCTCTGCACGAACGTTCCGGGCACTCAAAATTTCAGCGATCGCGGCAGCTCCCTCATGCCCTCCAAGTTCCTCGTCGTGACCAAAAGCCAAGTAGATTGTACGGGTCGGAGTAAACCCTTGCCGGAGCAATTGCTCAATTGCCTCCAATATGGCGACTACAGAGACCTTGTCGTCTAACGCTCCACGGCCATGCACGAAGCCGTCTCGCACAACACCGGCGAACGGAGCGACTTCCCAGCCCTCAGGATCGGCGGGAACAACGTCCAGATGAGCTGCCAGTATCAGTGATGGCAATTCAGGAGAGCTACCGCGCCACGTGTAGAGCAAGCTGTAGTTTGCAATGTTTTCGCGAACCAGGCGTTTTTCAACCCTGGGAAAGGAAACGCGTAAATGTTCGTGTAAATCGTAGAAGGATTGGGCAGGAATGTGGTTTGCCCCATCACGGCTTGTTTTGAATTTAAGAGATTCAGCCAGCCGCTCCGCCATCTCTTTGGGCATTGGCATCGATACCTCTCTAACAGAAACAAGCATTTGCCTGCTGCGAAAGGTCACTGTCCGAATTATGAGAATCGCTGAGACCACCACCAGAACAACCAGCCACGCCCAAAGAATCCAGCGGACAAGTTGTCGCACTAGCGGTTTCTTGTGTTCCCGTCCGGTTTGGGACTTTTGATGAGCAGAGGATTTGTCGGCAGACATAGCTACGTACCAAACTTGATTCTACGGCAAGCGGGGGCACTGTAGCAACTGTACTGCTGCAACTGTCACTGCGACATCGCGCTATACATAGCTGCAATTCGACTGCGAAGCGAATTCAGACCAGTCTGGGGGGACGGTCACAATCCACAGCCTTCGAAGACGAAGGCCCGTGGAATGGAGATAAGGGGAGAAAGGGGGGAGAGAGAATGGTTATTCGTCGTCTGCGACTTTGATAAGACCGTGACGAATTCCAAAGTGAACAAGTTGTACGGTCGAGTTGAGGTTCAAACGTGCAAGCAAGCTGAGACGATGGCTATCGACTGTCTTCTCACCGACGTCAAGAGACTCGGCAATCTGTGAGCGAGACATTGTTCCGCCCATAAGAAGCAATGCGATTTCTCGTTGACGCTCACTGAGCGATTCCCAACGATCCGTAGGTGAACTGTTACGTGGCTTAAGACCCATGAGCATTCATTACCACAAGAAGATCTAAGAATCTCACCAATCTACGAAAAAACCACAGACCTACAGTGTTTTTCTGGGGTGCATAGATGCATCCGATCTTTGTTGAACTTTTCTTATGTTGCCGCGAAACTTTTTGGGATGTATTGGCGTAGACCCACGAGAACCGGCGTTTTGCGCACATTATACGTGACTACGGTAGAAGTAGTAGACCAGTAGTCCGACCTTGTAGATTTGGTATTTGTAGCTATCAAGACTGCCCACGGGTAACTCATAGCTACCCGTAGGAGTCGGAGTTTTTCGCAAGAGAAAATTCGACGTCAGAGAAAACGGAGGGTTGGTATCAGAACAAATTGTCGCAGGGTGCTACCCCGGACCTGGGGAAGGGTTGTGCTTCGTGCTGATTCAGCTAGCAAATTGCCACCACAACACCAGCAATACCGTCTTCACAGTCAGTGATACCAAGGTAAGTCGAATCCAAACTTTGGGAATCTTGGACTTACCTTTCCGCGATACCGCTGCAGACTGTCGAGCACTCATCGAGGGCACCCTAGCCACAAATTTGCCTCATTGCGAGTTGAGAATTCACGCTTTGCCTACCAACAACTTACACAGGGTTTCAACACCGAATACCGACGGTGTGATCGCGTACCAACCAGCGCTGGCTGTGTAGGCTAGAGTGAGACTGTTACGCTTCTCCAGCTCGCGCCTCATGCTCTCCTGGCCAGCCCCCATCGGGCTGATGGCGCCGAATGCGACGATGATGCCTCCGCCAGTCGATTGCGTCCAAGGTATCGGCCGCTCCTCACGCGCTAGAGGGCAAGAAGTGGGGCGCCAAGCTGTGTGCGCTATTACCTCATTTCGCTTAAGGCGCTGGAACGATGGTTCCGGCCGTAATCGTATCTGCAGTTACAATCACTACTTGCTCAAAAATGACTCCGAACTCTTTGTGCACACCTTTAATAGTCGCATTGCCTGGTGGAATGTTTACCATTGCTCCAAGACCAGAAATCCCAGTTGCATCCAGTGTCGTATCAGGCAAGTTTGAGCTGGACAGGTAGGTTATTGCAGACTCGTCCATTGATGGAGAAACAGTGACAACAACATCGGGAAGAATCGCTCCCGAACAATCACGAGTCGTAAAGAAGTACACCCCCGTGCCTGGAAGTACTGTGACGCCCACGATGGCACCCGCTGCCGCTATCTCACTCAGATTTGCCATGAACATCGGGTTATCGAGTGTCCATGCCTGTGCCGGGTCTGGGGGCGGGAATACGTGCAGAATCTGCGCAGCAAATCCCAGTTGAGTTGGCGCAAAAAAGTGGCCTCGAAATCCTTGTGGAGTGTCGATTGTAAGTTTGCCCTCAGAGTCCGTCATGCCGACGGTGATTGGATTTTCGCACTCCCTATCAAAGAGGGAATTGCATTGCCGAATCTCTAGTCCGACTACAGGGTTACTATCGCTGAGTGCGACCGGGCTAAAAACCACTGGTACTTTGGCGTTGTTATCCAGCGTGATCCACGGCTCCTCCCGACAACCGAATTTTAGATCTCCAACTTCGATAGCAGTGCAAATGGAGTCAATACACTCGGTGTTTGCCCCCGTTGCAATCGCTGTGCAGTCAGCGTTCGTTTCGCACTGCACCCGATCAACATCAGCAATCAAGGAACAGCCCATAAAGGAACAGCCCATAGCGAGGACGAAGCATGCAGTCGTTGTAGTTTTTGCGATCATATATTTTGCCTAAAAGCTTCCGCTTACCCCAACCTGAGTAGGCCCAACAAAGACCCCCAGACTTGCTTCCTTGTTTTCCTCTGCACTAGAGGAATCGCCACCGGACAACAAATACGTAGTCAGAGTGCCAACCACTGTCAGACCAATGCCAATATCGGTATACAAAGCAAATCGTTTGTATGAAGTTCTCGCATCTTCAATCGCAATGCGCTTGTCCGCTGGGGATTTGTCGCCAACGGTGCCCAACTCCGAATCGTAGTCCTCCTTCGCATTTCGCGTCAGAACAACAGCAACTCCCGTCCCAGCCAAAAACAGCCCTGTTGCTGTCGCGCTGATCCAAAAGCCTGTGTTGGAAGACCTAGATTCGGTTGTAACCAAGGTTGCCAGTGAAATCATTTTCGCTTTGACAAGTGTCTCGTCACCACCGGCGACATCCAAAACTCGTTCCCAGACGGCATGTTTTTCAATTGTAATGACTACTTTTCGACGACCAACACTGACCTGAATAGACTCATCCAATGGAGAGACTCCCACCACGATGCCATCGATTGCAATCTCAGCCCCCACCACCGATACTTCAAAATCGAGATTTGCCAGGTACTTCTTAATTCGAGCAATTTTACGTTGAACAGCAGCTCGTCTGTCCGGGCTAATCTTGTCTCCACCATCACGAAGGTACTGTACGTAGTTCTTGTGGGCCTCAACGTATTCTTTCAATTCAACGGACTCTTGTCCGAGGTTGTACAAGAGGTGATAGATAGGCGCCAACTCGTAGGCCATACTAAACTCGATGTACGCAGCCCGGTAGTCACCATTGTCGTGGAGCTCAACACCTCGGCCGAAATGTCCTTCCGCTCGCTTCTGTTTGGAGGCCTCTGGCCCTTCTGGCGAATCATCGGAGTCCTCCTCACTTTCGCCGGACTGAGCCATCGCGACGTGCCCTACTGCACTATTTAGAAATAGAACGACAACGCAAAGTGTTGCTGCCCACACGCCCAACCTGCTGCTTACCGACATTTTATATTTCACCAAAATGGAGCCTATCGAAATGTTATTGATACGGGTTATTTCGGTCAATCTTGACCTTAGTAGATGTCTTAGTAGATGCCTTACCCAAGTCATCTCCCATCTTAACTCGCTTCTGTTTCTGGACACTTTGGTCCTTCACAACCCGCTTCGTCTCAACTGGCGGCTCAGGACCAACAGTCTTCTCAACTACCGCCACAGTCTGGGTGGGCGTTAGATTTGCGTTTTGTCCGGAACCTCGCCGGCCACCACGTTTTTTGTTTCGACCGCGCCGGTTTAGAGCTGCAGAGTTGTCGACCGCCCCCACTGCAACCGCGTTGGTTTTGTCTGCAAGTAAAGCAAACTTCCACTCCCCTTTGCTGTCGAAGGAAATTGTCTTAGTCTGGGTCTCATAGCCTTGGGCGGAGATTTTCAGGATGTGCTCCCCCGGTTCTCTAATTTTTCGTCCGACGTAGGGATTGTCTATGCGCACACCGTCAAGTTCGATCAGTGCATTTGAAGGAGATGCGCTCACCACGAGCTGTATCTCTTTTTCTCCCTTTGGGGCGTCTACATCAGTAACGATTGGTTGAACTACTTTTGACTGGGAGTCACTACCAACCTCGGACACCGCCCTGGCTTCCTCTTCGCCTCCGGTCAGCACCAGCAATGTTCCAACCACTGCCGCAAGAGCTGTTCCTGATGCCAAGATCCAAAGCCCTTTTTTACCAGATTTTCCTGGGCCTGAATCTACGTTCTGCGTTGCCGGATTGGTCTTCAGTGGAATTACAATGTCAGCCTTAGCGCCAGACTTGTCCCAGCGGTTGTCCAACCGAGTTGGCTCACCCGCGACAATCTCAATATCCAGATCGTCACCGGTTCGAAGAGGATTTTCTCCTGTGTAGGTATTCCACGCATCGAGAACTGCTGGATCAATCGTTATTGGCTCATCTGCTGCAATCGTCTTGGCAATACTGGCTGCAATCGCAGCTCGCTCTTTTGCGAACAACTCACCAACGACCGATGCCAAATCTTCCGCCGTTGGCGACTGCTGCACACTCGACAGGTACTGAAGTAGTGCAGTTCGCAGTTCTTTGGCACTTGCATAACGATCCGCCGGCCTGATCGCCATTGCCTTGCGACATATCGCGCGGATTCCTGCTGGTGCATCCGGACACACTTCATCAATGGAAGGTTCGTGGCCAGAAACGCGGTTGCTGATCGTCACGCTGTCTTCTTGTTTGCGAGAGATCATGCGCCGACCGGCAATCGCCTCCCACAGAATTACTCCAACAGCGAATAGATCCGCTCGATGATCGATCTCAGCGGTCATGGCCTGCTCCGGAGCCATGTAGGACAACTTACCTTTTAGAGACTCAATTACGTTGCTCAACGTCTACGAACAATGGTTAAATGTGTGGCGGCAAGACAAAGATGAAACAACCGTTAAGAAAGCCATTAGGCATATGGAGCTTTACGCCTTACCTAAATTAGGTGGCTACCCGCTAAAAGAAATAACAGCGCCGTTGGTGATTGACATGCTTAGGCCATTAGAAAAACAAAATAAGGGTGAAACCCTTAGCCGCGTTCGTATAAAACTAAACCAAGTGATGAACTTTGCTGTTAATACGGGTGTAGTCGAGCATAACCCGCTTACTAAAATATCCGCCGCATTTGGTACAAGAACAACAGTGCATCAACCTGCTTTGCAGCCTAAAGAGTTACCCGAATTATTGCAGGCTATCAAAATTGCGAACCTTTACACCCCAACCCGCTACTTAATGTTGTGGAGTCTTCATACCTTATTACGGCCTGCTGAATTGGCAGGAACTCGCTGGGATGAAATAGACTTCAAACAACGCCTTTGGCATATCCCTGCTCATAGAATGAAAGGAAAAAAAATTACTGGGACAC
>JAESTW010000159.1 GCA_016763395.1 Kofleriaceae bacterium | reverse complement strand
CGAGCCGCGGTTGCGCCGACATTCAATGCCATTAGTGTTGATGGCGACACCTCGACTAACGACATGGTGAGCGCCATGGCAAGTGGTGCAGCGGGCGGAAGTTCTCTTCGCGGTGCCGACCTTCGGCAATTCACTTCTTCGCTAACCGACTTACTCGATGAACTTGCTCGAAAACTTATGAGGGGTGGTGAAGGGGTACACCATGTAGTCGATATTTTTGTTCGCGGAACAAAGCACGACCGCGATGCGAGTAAAATTGCAAAGACCATCGCCAACTCTCCTCTGGTCAAAGCCGCCATTGCCGGACGCGATCCCAATTGGGGACGCATACTGGCCGCTGCGGGACGGGCGGGTGTGCCCATAAACCTGAGCCGAGCAAGTTTGCGAATAGGCTCTGTACCCGTTCTTATCGCAGGCAGTCCAAACACAAATTCCAGCTGGGAGGCCAAAGCATCCAAGGTTATGGATCGCGAAGAGTATCCAATGATACTTGATATCGGCCGTGGTCCCGGACGCGCTCGCTACTTGGCATGCGACCTCAGTAAAGAGTACGTCTCAATAAACGCCGATTACCGTAGCTGAAATCGGCGCAGCTGAAATCGGCGCAGCTAAATATAGCGAAGCTGACGCAACTTTTCGACGCAGACGCCGATACGGCGATTGTGTTGTTTCTCTCCAAGCTTCAAAGTCGCGTGTTGTCCACGCTCTACCCTGAGCTTTGCGCTGCCTGCGAAAGTCATCTGGGCCCAGATGTCGATGGCTTGTGCGAAGTCTGTCAACTCAGCTGTGAGCCGATTGGCGCTGCCTGCCCAACTTGCGCGAAACCGTCTTCGGCAGGCCGAGCCATTTCTTGCGCGACTTGCACCCGCCAGTCACCAGAGATCGCCAGTTGCTCAGCGGCGTACCACTATGGCGGTCAGCTTGCCGTTGCACTCAAACAGCTCAAGTACGCAAAGCGCAGTAACATCGCCCGGACGCTAAGGCCGCTTCTGCAAGAACAGTTCTCTAGCAGGGCGAATCACTGTGACTTAGGAATCGCAGTTCCTTTGCACTGGCGACGGCTGCGGAAACGAGGGTTCAACCAAGCTCAGCGTCTGCTCCTTCCCCTTGCGTCCGAAAGTAAGCTCAAGGTCGTACGAAACATTCTAGTTCGTACGCGAGATACCCAGGCCCAAGCGCGGCTCAACGCGCGCGATCGAGCGACCAATCTTCAATCCGCCTTCCAAGTTCGCGGACAACTGCACAGACAGCGCATTTTGCTACTCGATGATATTGTCACGACTGGATCTACCTTGCGGGCTGCTGCTCGCGCACTGCGCGATGCAGGTGCAAGGCGAAGTTCATTGCTTTGTCGTGGCACGCGCCGAGTTGCGCGGCTCGTGATAAGGTCGCGCCTATGGCCAAACAGGGAACCATAAAAAAGGGCTCACTGCCCGAGGGAGCAACCGTTCTCTTGCGCAACAAACGCGCTCGCTTTGACTATGAACTCAGTGACTATTTCGAAGCGGGACTGGTATTGCTGGGCTCGGAAGTAAAGAGCTTGCGAGCGTCTCGCGGGTCCATCGCCGAGGCGTACGTGCAGCTCAAGGATGGAGAAATTTGGCTAGTTGGTGCGACGATCAAAGAGTACGAATGGGCAAACAAAAATAACCATTCTCCCACCCGCGATCGCAAACTTTTAATGCACTCAATAGAAATTCGGAAAATCGGTATCCGTGTGGAGCAACGCGGCTTTTCCATAGTGCCAACCCAGCTCTACTTGAACAATGGGCGAATGAAGCTGCAAATTGCACTGGGAAAAGGCAAGAAGGAATTTGAAAAACGCCAAAGTAGCAAGAAGTCAGATGCGCAACGAGAGATCGAGCGAGCGACCAAATACTAATCCTGATAGAATAACCAACGCAGACTATGTCGAATAAGAAGGAACGGAATATAGCAAGCACTCAATCGGGGCTGGGAGTGCCAGAAAAGCCCAAACCCAGAGGGTGCGATGACACGATTCCCGTCGGAGCGGTGCGCAGTCCTCAGGGCTGTGCGCAACCCTCGGACGGAAATGTCATTACCTCCGCTTCTTCTGCCAGTGTTGACGCCAAAGTCGCCGGCGCCGGCGTTGTGACTTTAAGTGGCGAACGAGTTGCTGAAGCGCTAGCTCGAGAACTTATCGTGCGTTGCATGACCAAAGCGAATGTCAATCTCGCGCCGGACATGTCGTTCTCGTATGGAGACCTTTTGGTCACTCTGGATGGCTATGACAACGATCGGCGAATCGGTTATCAGTTCGTATCGCACTCAGGTGCCGACGTAGTAACGGACTTTGACTCTGAGGTCGAAGCCCGTCTGGCAGAACTCGCACAAGCAAACATCGCGCACATTCTCGTGATTCACGATCATTTGGCAACCGATGCGGACTCGGTGCTTGAACAGGTAGACAAATTCTTAGCCAACCTGCCTAGTGAGAGCTAGTCCTGCGAGAACCCAGGCAAGCGAGAACCCGGGCAAGTCACTCTCGCAGCTGATTATTTAGTGCCGAACAAGCGGTCGCCAGCGTCGCCCAAACCGGGAAGGATATAGCCCTTCTCGTTGAGCTTCTCGTCAATCGCCGCGGTGTAAATATCGATGTCCGGGAAGGCCTTGCTGAGTGTCTCGATGCCTTCGGGGGCAGCGAGAAGGCAGACAAACTTAATCGATCTCGGCTTGTCTTCCATGACTCGCTTAAGCGCGGACACCGCAGAGTTTCCTGTGGCAAGCATTGGATCAACAACGATAGCGTCCCGGTCACTCATGTTCGGTGGCATCTTGTAGTAGTACTCAACGGCCTGAAGAGTTTTGGGATCGCGATAGAGGCCAACGTGTCCGACTCGCGCCGAAGGTAGAATCTTGAGAATGCCATCGACAATTCCGCCGCCGGCTCTAAGGATGGACACAATAACAACCTTTTTTCCATCAATCGTTGGCGCGTCCATCTCCATCAGAGGTGTCTCAATGCGCTGCATCGTGAGCGGCATGTCTCGGGTAACTTCGTAGCCGAGCAGCATGCTGATTTCTTGCAAGAGCTGACGGAACTCGGCGACGCTAGTCTCTTTGCGACGCATCATCGTCAGCTTGTGTTGGACGAGGGGGTGGTTAATTACTTGAACTGAGCCCATGCGGGCTACCTACCACCACGCCTCACCGCGATCCACAGAGATCGCGATTTAGGGTTATTCCTATGGATATGCCTAGGACATCCAAGTGGAGTCGGACTGCAGCTCCCACTTGGTTGTGACCTTCTTGGTGTAGCTCCAAAGCTCTACGCCGCCCATGCCAGTCATGTCGCCGACACCAAAACGAGAGTCCTTGGATCCGCCGAATGCGAAGGGCTCGCGGGGTACCGGAACACCGATGTTGACGCCAATCATACCGCTTGTTGCATGCACTGAAACATACTGCGCCACGGCACCTGAGCTTGTGAACACAGAAGTCGCGTTGCCATAGGGATTGGTATTTTCAAATTTCATCGCCTCGCCCAAGGTCTTCACCCGGACAATGGTAATGATCGGCCCGAAGAGTTCCCGAGTTGCGCAATCGAGATTTCCTTTGGCGTTGTCGATGATCGTTGGAGCGAGCCAATATCCTTCTTCGTAGCCTTTGGGAGCCGCTACTCCACGGCCATCAAGTCGGATCGTGGCCCCGTCTTTCACTGCCATTTCAATGGCCTCGTTAAGCCGAGTGAGTGCAGCCTTGTCGATGAGCGCTCCCATGTCTTTGCCAAGCTCAATACGTTTGGCGCGCTCAGTGATCTTCGTAAGCAAGTCTTCGCAGTCTCCAACCGCAACCAGAACAGAAGCGGCCATGCAGCGTTGTCCGGCGCATCCAATGAACGAAGAGACGATTCCGTCGATCGCAACATCGGGGTTGGCGTCTGGGACCAAGATCAGATGATTCTTTGCGCCGCCGAGACAGAGAGAGCGCTTGCCCAAGTTGGCAGCTCGCCCGTAAACAATCTTTGCGACCTTTGTTGAGCCTACAAAACCAACGGCTTTGATGGCATCGCTATCGACTACGCCTTCAACAGCGGCACGCTCTCCGTGAACAATAGAGAACACTCCTGGTGGATAGCCGGCTTCGACCATCAGCTCACCAATGACGCAAGCGCTCATTGGGACTTTTTCTGAGGGTTTGAGTACAAAGGCATTTCCCAACGTAACCGCGGTTGGGAACATCCACATTGGGACCATGGCTGGGAAGTTAAAAGGAGAAATCCCGGCAACAACTCCCAGGGGCTGCCGAACAGTCACGCACTGCACACCGCGAGAGACATCCATGGCATCGCCTTTGTCCAGGTTTTGCAAGCTCAGAGCGAACTCCAAAATCTCGACTCCCTTGAGTACACCAGCTTTGCCCTCCGCCACTGTTTTACCAGACTCCAAGGCTGCGACATTTCCCAAGCGATCGAGGTTTGCCAAAACAAGGTCGCGAAAGCGAAAGAGATATTGCGTACGCTCTTTAAGAGGAGTCTTGCTCCAGGTTTTTGCAGCCTCAGAAGCTTTCTTAGCAACAGCTTCGACTTCTGCAGCACCACAAAGGGGGACTTTGCCAACGACAGTGCCTGTATACGGGCTGACGATATCGCGCCACTCGACATCTGTTGGCTCTTGCCACTCTCCTCCGACTAGGTTGCGACAAATAAAAGGGCTCTTGGGAACATCAACAAGTTGCACGGGTCTCTCCATCGTTAAATACTGGGTTGCGCTCGAAAGCGGGCAACATTGACGCGAAGAATCACTCTTTGCCAAGCCTCAAATGGCTATTGCGGCTCGGTATCACTGCCGAAAAGCGGCGGACACACCAAAGTGTCGTAATCCTGCTCCAGAGGCGTCACACGGATGACCTGCTCAATCGAAATTATTGCGCTGCCGAAGGATATTTGACAAAAATTCACCACCGCGCTCAGCCGAAATGCTTGATTGTCGACCCACAAGTCGCCAGCGCCAACGTCGATCACGGTCAAGGTACGTCCGTTCCACAGCAGCATAAAGTGATGCGGAGCTACCCCGGGCGCCGTGACCCGCCAATTGCATTCTAGAGCGCTGCCAACTCTGAAAATGGCTCGGGGAATGGAAGTACCGAGACAGAAGCTGTGGTGCGTGCTGTCTCCGCGAACGAGGCGCATCGATAGTGTTGAATCTTGCATGATTTCGCCCCTGGTATCGGCGGATGAGTCCAGAGGTTGCTATCGCGATGCAATTTTCTTCAGACGAACTGTCGTTGTCAATTCGCCATTGTAGCCGTTCACCTTAGGTTACAGGCATTGCCCTTAACCAGGACTCGTAACTCTCAGCGAGCTGAATTCGGCCGAGGAGATTTGTTAGTTCCTGCCCAAGTCGCGTGAGCTCACCTTGGTCCTCTTTCAGCGCACTTGTTTCGATTCGAGCACCGAGTTGTGACAAACTTGGAATTCCGTAGGCGGTCCCGGAACCCTTCATATTGTGACCAATTCGGCGCAACGTGTCGAATGAACCAGCTATATTGTGAGTTTCATAATGTAGTGCAACCTCGCGATTGCGCTCAAGATAGCGTGGTAGCAACGCGGCGACGTCTTCATCAGTTGGAACCTCCAAGATTATGATAGACGAATTGGTGTCGTCTGGCTTTTGAGTATTGATTGCATCTATCGGTTCTCTGAGTCGGGTCGTTGGAGCCTCGTCGAAGGCATTTGTCTCTTGGGTCGCTGCCATGACGGAAGCATCCAACGGCTGGCTGAGGCGAACGGTAGTAGCCCCGTGAGCGGTTTTAGTCTTGGGGAACGATGGTCCGTGGAGGGCATCATCGATCGCGGTGAGAAATTGCTCTCTGGTGAGAGGCTTGACTTGATAGCTCCGATTTGGGCTCGTGAGAGCCTTATCCCTGATTTCTAGTGAGTCGTACCCAGATACAAAAATCATCGGCACATCAGCCATTGCAGGAATTTTCGAAATAGCGTCGGCGACTTCCCATCCCTTCATATCCGGGAGATCAATGTCGATCACAACCACCGCTGGGGTATGCGCCTCAGCCAAGCGGATGGCAGTTTGACCATCCTCAGCAAGAAGTGAGCGGTATAGGCGGGAATGGCGAAGGATTCGATCCAAAAGAAGCCTGGTATCAGAAAAGTCATCAACGACGAGCACAGAAGGTAGACCGGTGAGCCAACCATTGACTGTATCGACAACAAGCCGGCTGTCGATGGGTTTCGTTAGAAAGTCATTGATGCCAGCATGGAGCGCTTCTTCTCGAAACTCCTGAAGAGCGTGGGCGGTAACTGCAATGATAGGAATCGGCGGATGGTTGGTTTGCTGTTCCCACTTTCGAATGGCCCTGGCGGAGGAAATTCCATCCATTTGGGGCATTTCGATGTCCATGAGAATTAGATCTGGTGAGGTAGCCTTTGTCTTTTCAAATCCTTCAAGACCATTTTCGGCGACGATGACATCGTATCCATGTCGGGAGAGAACTCGAGTCAAGAGTTCTGCATTTTCGGCGTTGTCGTCTACGACGAGAAGCGTAACAATACCCAGCCCCGGCAACACGGCCTTCTTCTGGGGAATGGTTTCGCGTCGTCGCCGAATCGATTCGCCTCGTTTGCCGAGCGATGTTCGCAATACCGTGGTGAGGTGTTCTGTTCGAATCGGATACGTAATATGAACTCCCGATTTTGTCTTATGCTTAGTGCCATAGTCGAGAGGGACCAACATGATAGGTGTGCGATGGCCTATCGCCTCATTGAAACGACGGCGAGTTTCTCGATCGGCCATTCGCCACATTTCCAGATCGAGAAATACGACATCTGGTTTTCGAATGACACAAGCATCCAAACTTCTCCAGAGGATTGCCCGCAACCCCAACGCGTGAATGGTCTTGGCGAGAAACGCCCCTGTTGCCTCTCTAGGAAGGACGCATAAGACGGTTGCATTGCTGGGAATCACAGGAGCTTGCACGGGGCTTGAGGGGGCCAAATCGAATTCGATTGTTGCTGTGAAGCTTGCACCTTGTCCCGGTTCGCTAACGAGATCGATCGTGCCACCCATGAGAGAGACCAAGGAACCAGTAATGCTCAAACCAAGGCCAGTACCACCATATTCTCGTGTCGTGGAGTTGCTCGCCTGAACAAATCGGTCAAATACTGTCTTGTGCTTGTCTTTGGCGATACCGATACCAGTATCGGAAATCTGTAGTTTTACGCGGCAGAGGTTCGATGCGCTCGGCTCTCTAGTAAGAGAAACACCCACTGAACCTCGCTCCGTGAACTTGATAGCATTGCCGACGAGGTTGAGAAGGATTTGCCGACAGCGTCCGGAGTCTCCGATGATAAATTCCGGGAAAAGCGGATCGCAATACGTCGCTAGGTCCACCGAGCGACCGTCCACCCGAACGCTCATGCTTTCGACTACGTCTTCGACGGTTTCAACAAGATCAAAAGGAGATTCATCGAGTGATAGCTGTCCGGCCTCGATGCGAGAGACATCCAAAACATCACCAATCAGCCCTCTAAGGAGCTGAGAATTATTCTCAATTGTCTTGAGTAACCTGCGTTGCTCGCCATCGAGTTTCCCCTCAGCGAGCAGTTCAATCATGCCCAGAACGATGTTGAGTGGGGTCCGAATTTCATGGCTCATGACAGCCAAAAAATTGCTCTTTGTTTGGTTGGCTGTTTCCGCGATCTCCTTTGCAATGGTCAGCTGGTTCGCGAAATCCCGAGCTTCTTGCAAAGAACTCTCAGCAGTACGGAGGAGAACGAGGTAGTCAGATACGGGATCATGTGCGGCAAAATCCGTAAACTTTAGCCCGAGTTCTCGCAATTGTTCTAGATTCGTGACCCACGGAGAACCGAGAAAGAAATGGGTGCCTTCCGTGTGTAAGAACTGGCCTCGAAGTAATAGGTTGGAAGATTTGCCTCGGACTAAAACAAGTTCACGGGAATTGCCAAGAGCCCACGAGGACTCTTCATCGGGCGTGATGAGTTGAAAAAAGTCCGAGACCCTCCCCCCGACCGGCGGGTGAGGTTCAGCTTTTCGCAGCGAATGACCGATTGCGACGATTCGATTCTCGTTATCGAATTCGATACGGAATGGAAAAATCGCTGCGAGATCTTCTTCATTCATGCGCTATTGGGTTCGTGGTGGACATCGAACTCATCGTGGTCATGACCGTGCTGGCGTCCCAGAATTAACTCGCAGCGAATCGCGGTGTCAAACATCGTTCCGAGGCCAGAGACCAAGCCAGCGACAAATGAAGACAGGCCTTCTCGTTCCGAACGGTAGTGCAAACGGAAATATCCTGGGCGGCTATCGGTGACGTGAAAAAAAGGCATTCTTATATCTGGAAAGGACAAGCTCACGCGTCTGTGCAAGTCATTGAGGTGGCGAATGACGCTTTCAATATCGTCCCCTGCTAGCGCCACAAGTTCACCGTATCCCTGTCCCGATGCGTATTGTATCCAATGTTCTCCGAAAGCAAAGAGAACTTCATCAGGTGACATCGCCAGCTCCTCTGACGCCGCCGCTACCAAGCGATACGTGAGCTCATCTGGATATGGTCGCATTGTCACAAAGACCTCACCGGCCATCTCTGCGCGATCCTTAATTTTTAGCCACCGAGATTTTCCAAATTTTGTGGTAACCAAATCTTCAACTGCGTTATTTACGATTCCATACATACGTTTTCTCCTTCTTGGTTCGTAAAAGTCATTAGTGCACGACCTATGCCAGTAAGGAATTCGGTATTCTTCCGAGGAATTTAAGAAGTATTTTGATTCGCGTAGTTCCATTTTGGAACTAATGCCCAAATTGGAACATTCGTACAGGGTCGCTTGGGGCTCCGAGAAGCGGTACGGCAATGCGTTCCGAATGTTGTTTGCCCCGTTCTGGGACTACCTGGGGCGAGAGATACTCTCAGTTT
>JAESTW010000158.1 GCA_016763395.1 Kofleriaceae bacterium | reverse complement strand
GATCAAGGTCTCTACGAATCGTCGAGACGTAGCCAAAACGGCGGAATGCAGGCGAGCTTACACCTTCACCTGAAGAAATCCGAGCAGACGCAATTATTTCTGGTGCATCTCGGGAACGCTATTGTCATCAAATTTGTGTCCACCGGTGCCACTGGTTCGTCCCATCCAGTAAATGGCTCCGGCGATTAACATGACGACGACGGCAAGAATTTCGTAGGGAATTCGCTCGCCAAAGGCTTTGCGACCGAAGAAGCGACCACCCGACCTGCGATGAATCGTTTCTTCTACCTTCTTGTCAAAGTCGATGGGTGCACTCATTTTGTGCATACCGGACAAGAGTTCCATCGTCTTTTCGAACTGTTTGTACGCGGCGGAGAATTCGCTGTCTGTCTCTAAGCGAGCGGAGAACTCCGTAGCTTTCTCGTCCGGAAGTGCACCTTCGTAGTACTCCGAGAAGAGCTCGACTACCGCATCATCGTTTGCGTCAAATTGCGCCGTATTTATGGTTTCGTCTGCCATGGCTCCTCCTACATTCGGGTCATCATCTTTTTTCGCAATGCCAGTCTAGCTCGATGAAGTCGTGATTTGACTGTGCCTTCCGCCAGATCTGTAATCTCGCAGATCTCGTCGTAACTCAGCTCTTCAATATCCCGCAGCACGATGAGAATTCGGTGGTCTTCTCCCAACTCGGAGATTGCCTGTTGCATGATTTGCTCAAGCTGTTGACCCTCCATATTCTCATCCGGACGTTTGGCTTGCTTGGGCGAAGTGAGTGAGTCACTCGCGGCGTTGCGATCGATTCCCTCATCAAACTCAACCTTGGATCGATCGTGTCGCCGCGCCAAATACTTTATACGATTTTTACTTAGGTTGGAGGCGATGCGATACAGCCAGGTCGAAAGCTTTGAGTCGCCACGAAACGAATCGACTGATTTGAAGACGGTAATAAACACCTCTTGCGCCAAGTCCTCTGCCTCTTGCCGATTGCCGAGCATTCGAAAACACAGGTTGAACACCCGGTCGCCCTGCTCCTCAATGAGTTCCGAGAACGCGCGTTCATCGCGATCCTTCAAGCGGCGGATCAGCCGGCGTTCGGCTCGGGTCATCGGTTGGCAAAGTCTACACTACGAATCTTGGTATCAAACGAGTTTGGTACACAGACTGCTAACGAGAATGTCGCAGTCCTCGCGTGAGTGCTGATTCTATGGCATAGACGCGAGGTGCAAGTCAGGCGATATCCGGCGGAATGGGAGCATCACGACTCTCTTTGGCTCGCTCGCCCGCACGACAAAAGCGAATGGGGCGACTATTTTGACGGCGCTTGCCAGGCTATCGACTGCCTTATCGCCGAGCTCACATCGGATACAAACGCTGAGCCCATTGATCTATTGGTGCCCGAATTGGAGACACACGGCCTGGGCTTGCAGTGTCGGCAGTGGCAATGTAACTACGGAGATGTCTGGCTTCGAGACACTGCGCCGGTCTTCGTACAAGTCGGCGACAGCATGCGCGCGCAGAGCTTTGACTTTAACGGGTGGGGGGGAAAGTTCTTATTTGATGGCGACCCAGAGCTTGCCGCGCTGGTTGCAACCTTCGCCGGACTCGAGCGAGACCATCACCAGCTCGTACTCGAAGGTGGCGCAATCGATGGCAATGGAGCCGATACGATTCTGACAACTAGAGAGTGCCTACTCAACAAAAATCGCAATCCCTCCCTCGGGGAATCCGATATTGAAACGCTTCTCGCTTCCGCCTTGGGAACGAAAAAAACAATCTGGCTCGATCGCGGACTTATCGGTGACCATACCGATGGCCACGTAGACAATGTGGCGCGATTCACCAGCGCCGAGAGAGTCGTTTGCACCAAGGCCAGCGCGCGCGGAGAAGTCAACGAGGCAATCTATCGGGAGGTTCACAACACTCTGCGCAACGCTCGGACAGCAAATGGGGAGCCCCTCGAAATCGTTGAGTTGCCAAGCCCGGGCGAAGTCAAAGGGCCTGAGGGCATCATGGCGGCCTCCTACTGCAATTTCTTGCTCACCAACTGTTGCGTCGTCGTGCCAGTATTTGACTGCCTCAGCGACATCGAAGCATTGTCTATACTCTCATCCCTCTTTCCCGAGCGACGCACTGTTGCAATCCCCAGTTTTGCGCTTCTCACTGGTGGTGGAACGATTCACTGCATCTCCAAAGAACAAGCGAGCCCCAGCCCCCCGAGAACCGTCTAATGTCCGACTATGTACAAGTGTCCGCAATTCAATCCTCTTTCACCGCAGCGTGCGAGGAGAATATCGCGGCGATGGATCAGTTTATTCGAGAGGCGGCAACGGGCGGTTCGCAGATCATTCTCATGCCGGAACTTTTCGAAGGGCTATATTTCCCGCAAGAGCAGCGAGAAGAGGACTTGGCTCGCGCCCTGCCCTTGTCCGGGCATCAGACAATCACACACTATCAGGAGTTGGCCAAAGAGCTAGAGGTCGTGCTGCCAGTGTCTTTTTACGAGCGAGACGGACCTTGTTTGTACAACAGTGTTGCGGTTATCGACGCTGATGGTACTGTTCTCGGCGTCTATCGCAAGAGCCACATCCCGGACGGCCCTGGGTACCAAGAGAAGTTCTACTTTCGTCCGGGTGACACCGGCTTTAAAGTGTGGCAAACCCGTTATGCTCGCATTGGTGTCGGCATCTGCTGGGATCAATGGTTTCCGGAGGCCGCCCGCTCCATGGTTCTCGCAGGCGCCGAACTGCTTTTGTATCCTACAGCCATTGGTTCAGAGCCAGATCAGCCCGCACTGGACACCAAAGCTCCCTGGCAACGAGTGATGCAAGGGCACGCGGTTGCCAATGCCTGCCCCATCATTGCTGCCAATCGCAGGGGCGTAGAAAACAAACTGAACTTCTACGGCTCTAGTTTCATTTGCGATCAACAGGGCGAAATTCTCGCGCAAATGGACAGAGCGCAAGATGGAATCATCTCGGCGAAATTCGAGCGAAAAGCGCTGGAGCAATATCGAGATAGCTTCGGATTCTTTCG